>NZ_JAVJQN010000100.1:0-23252 GCF_040218245.1 Coleofasciculus sp. E1-EBD-02
CTACTCAATGGTTTACTATGACCAAATGTAGCACAGGTATCCTCAAGTAGCGCTATCTCCTAAAATAATGCTAATCTTAAACTGAGCCTATACTACAAAACCATACTACATTAGCAGTGTGGGGATTCACCTTAAGTTGACACCAATCAGCCCTCACCCCCAGCCCCTCTCCCAAGCCTAGGAGAGGGGAGTCAGAAGGGAGTAGGAAGAGAGGGGAGGGATGATAAACGCACAATCACCCGATCCTTGTCGGAGGTGCTGACTACGCGGAACGTAAGGATTGGGTTTGCCAGTGACGCTGTTGAAGCTGGTGCATGTGGTTAAAGAGTTGCCAGCAGTAAGATTCGCTTAGCCCACAAGTAATAGCCCCACGCAGCACAACATTAAAATACCAATCGTTTGGTGCTAATTCTTCGGCTAATTTTTCCACAACCACATAAGTCCGGACATTGTGATAGATTCGTCCTTGACAAGACACTTCTGCGGTTTCTCGTCGATAGCCACCACGGGGTACTTCTTCCCGGTGATCAAGAGGATCACTAAATCGCTCAGGTAAGCGGTATAAGACGCCTTCAACCATTGCGTTTACATCGGGGACGATATCTAGTACACCACAGTTACGCCGTGCTGATTTGCGGTTAAATCCCAGTCTATATCCTTTGAGAACGGCTGAACCTAGGACGAAAGCATGAGTACTTTCACCTAGCGATCGCTTTAAATCAACCGGACACATACAGGAGCCATAGGCAAAGTAGTAAAAGGTTGGCTCAGTCTGGGGGAACTGTAGCACATTAGCTACGGGTGAAGACGGTTCAAGAGACGGTGAGGGTGAATCTTGGCGATCGCGCGGCTGAGTTGTCATCGCTGGCTAAAGACTACAATACTAAACGGCAAAGGTAATATATTTTCAACGAAGTCAGGAGAACGAACTGTAGCCGATTTTTCAGTTACGGGTTTGGGGTAGTAGAGACTTAGCATACTACGTCTGGGAAGCTGGGACAGAATTTCCCGTTTGCCTAATCCCCCGATAAATCAGGAATTATAACATTTTTTACATTGGCTAGTACAGTATTTAGACTTGCCAATGTTAACTGTTTGTTGACGGGTTTATGAGAACAGCCGATAATTGCACTCAACCCGTCTGGCTAATCTCTGGGTTACATCAATAATGATAGACAGCCTTTAAAGTTACACGAAGAAAGCAATAACAATTTCTGAGGATGAAACAAGGACAGGTGTCGATTCGTCAAAAGAGTTACCCTCAACTGGCGAGAAGCATCACCTCTAAATCTTTGGATGAGGTATTTGCACAGCTAGACTGAATTCCCGATGAATCGCCAGTAGTATAATACAAAGGTCTGAGGTTGAAAGACTTCTCGGATCTGCCCGACACTTATGGCTGATAAATAAACTGATGAAGTCCTGCTTATTTGATATGGTTAACCTGAAGCGGCGTCTAGGCATAGCGCTGATACTGCCAATTAGCCTGATGGGAGCGATCGCGCTTCCGACTCCCCTCAAAGATGCCCAAGCCCAAACGGGTGATGGACGTGCCATCACGGTTCGGGCAGATGTTCAAGAAGCGAATTCCCAAACGGGTGTTGTCACAGCGCGGGGGAATGTACAAATTGATTATCCGGCTCGCCAAATTCAAGCAACGGCGGCTCAAGCCCAATATTTTAGTCGAGAACGGCGCATTGTTCTCACGGGGAATGCTTACGTTTTGCAACAAGGCAATAGTCTGCGCGGTGAAACGATTACCTATTTAATTGATGAAGGGCGCTTTGTTGCTCTACCCAAAACTGAACAACAGGTTGAATCGATCTACATTGTGTCTGATCCAGAAGCTCCAACTCAACCTGTCGCGCCGCCTGTAACTCCTCCCTTTAATCCAAAACCTGTGTTCAAAACTCCAGTGAGTGATCCATAATTGTTATTTGTCATTTGTTAGGGAACAGGGAACAGGGAACAGGGAACAGGGAACAGGGAACAAACCAACTCCACACTCAGTCGGGGCGGGTTTAGTTTCATCTGGGTGAAAAGAAAACGATAGTCGTGAAACCCGCCCCTACAGATGTGCCATGGCACGTCTGTACACATTACACAACTCTCCAACTGAGGTAGCTATTCTTGAAAATCGTTTTAGAGAATATTCATAAATCCTATAACAAAAAGTCTATCGTTAACCGCGTCAATCTATCGGTGGCACAAGGGGAAGTTGTGGGGCTGCTAGGTCCAAATGGTGCGGGAAAAACGACCACATTTTACATTGCTATTGGTCTAGAAAAACCAAATCAAGGCACAGTATGGTTAGATGATAATGACATCACTAAGCAACCGATGCACCAGCGGGCGCGTTTTGGGATTGGCTATTTGGCACAAGAACCCAGTATATTTCGTAATCTGACCGTTCGGGATAATCTTCGACTGGTGTTAGAGCAAACGGGTGTACCCCGTCAAGAATGGCGCTGGAGGTTACGAACGTTGATCGAAGAGTTTGGCTTGGAAAAAGCAGCGAATACGATTGGGAGGCGGGTTTCTGGGGGTGAACGCCGTCGCACAGAATTGGCAAGGGCGTTAGCTTCAGGCGTAGAAGGACCCAAGTTTTTATTCTTGGATGAACCTTTTGCTGGGGTTGATCCGATTGCGGTGTCTGAGATCCAGAAAATCATCGCCCGGTTGCGCGATCGCGAAATTGGCGTTTTAATTACGGATCATAATGTTCGCGAAACCTTAGCCATCACTGATCGCGCCTATATCATGCGAGATGGGCAAATTCTGGCATCGGGTAGTGCTGAAGAACTTTACAACAACCCCTTGGTGCGACAATATTACTTAGGTGATGAGTTTCAAAAATAATCCTGGCTGTTTCTAAATGTTCCGTAAATAGCCCTCAAACCCATACATAAACAAATGACGAATGACAAATGACAAATGACAAATGACAAATGACAAATGACGAATGACGAATGACGAATGACAAATGACGAATGACGAATGACGAATGACGATCCGTAAATCTCTACCTCTTTTCTCATTTATTCCTGGCGTATCGGTGATGGATCGTTATATTATCACCGAACTCATTCCCCCATTTTTATTTGGTATGGGAATGTTTTCCTCAGTGGGGGTAACGATTGGTAGCTTATTTGACTTGATGCGGAGAGCGGTGGATGAAGGACTACCCGCCACATTGGTGCTGAAAGTGCTGCTGTTGAGTTTACCTCAGTTCATGGCGTATGCTTTTCCTACATCTGTCCTGTTAGCCACCTTATTGACTTACAGCCGTCTGTCTAGCGACAGTGAACTAATCGCGTTGCGAAGCTGCGGGGTGAGTATTTATCGCCTAGTGCTACCTGCGTTATTAATGAGTTTGATTGTTACTGGCATTACCTTTGGATTTAATGAATACGTAGTCCCCGCCTCTAACTATCAAGCCACGTTAACCTTAGAAAAGGCATTAGGAGAGGAAAAACCCACCTTCAAAGAGCGCAATATCTTCTATCGAGAATATGGGGAGGATAAGACACTCAAGCGCTTATTCTACGCTCAAAATTTTGATGGTGAGCGGATGAAGGGCTTAACCATTCTCGACTGGTCTCAGCAAGGTCTTAACCAAATTGTCACCGCTAATTCCGCAATATGGAATATAGCGCAAAGCACTTGGGATTTCTATAACGGTACGATTTATTTAGTGTCACCGGATGCCTCCTACCGTAACATCGTGCGGTTTGAACACCAACAACTACAATTACCTCGCATTCCCTTGGATTTGGCGAGAAAAGACCGCGATTACGATGAAATGAACATCACTCAAGCCAGAGAACGCCTAGAGTTAGAGCGCCAGAGTGGGGATGAGGAGGACATTCGCAAACTCAAAATCCGCATCAGTCAAAAATTTGCCTTACCCTTTGCTTGCGTTGTTTTTGGCTTAGTTGGGGGATCATTAGGCAATCAACCTCAGCGTACCAGTAAAGCGACAGGCTTTGGGATTAGCGTGTTAGTGATTTTCGCGTATTATATGCTAATGGCGATCGGAGATGCTCTAGGATTAAGTAATTACCTCCCCCCCTTAATCTCGGCGTGGTTGCCCAATCTGATGGGGTTTGCGGTTGGCGGATTTTTATTAATTCGAGCCGCCCGATAGCAAGAGGAGGCGATTGAAATCGCAGCTACACAAACAAAGTCCGCCTGCGCGGACTGGGTTATAACCGGGGTAGCGTTCCCCGAATTTGGTATTGTAAAGTATGACTCTTTGAACCCGTTTCAACGGGTTTCAGCTTTTAGCCCCAACTTTAGTTGAGGGCTTAAGTCAGCTTACTCAACCGAACAGCATGGTGGTATAACCTGTCCGAACGGGTGAGTCGCAGAGTCTATCAGATTAGATATAATTAGTGGGTTGCACTCCAGAACCAACCGCTTACTCAGAAAAAATCAATACTTTAAATTATTTCTGTAACAAAAGTTACATTATCCGACTTATTCTGACTCGGTTCGTTCAATTTTTGTCAAATCATACTTCCAGCTTGCGCTATGTCATCTCCTAATCAAGTGCCTGCGTATCTGCGCTATTTAAAAGCCCGACTTCAACCCTTAAGGCAACCCAAATTTTGGCTATCAGTCATGGGCTTTGGCTTAATCGTGCTGTTTGTCTGGGAATTTTGGCAGAATCCCAATTGGTTGAGTTTTTTGGAAGAAGACCCAATCCGCGAGCAATTTGAGAACTCAACCGATGAGACAACGCTTTCGGCTGAAGAACTTGCCGCTAACATGGCAGATATTGACAGTTCGGCAGTCCTCATTGAGGAATTTGACCAACAGAATGCTCTAGCGTTGGCTAATCTACCCAACCAGAAGCCCGGAGACAAAAAAAATTCCTTGACCGCATCGGCACCCGAACCGCCGTCAACCTCTACTCCCTCAATCCTAAATAGCGCTGCTGAGTCAAAACCAAGCTCTAGCAATCCCTTCGCCAAAGCCTCACAAGACTTTCTCATGGGGGATATTTTATCGGGTAAGGGACTCTTTCCTGACCCGAATATGTTAAGTTCTGAGCCTTCGTCGTCAAACTCAGAAACGACTGATGCGAATGCTTTCCAAGAATTGACTGAAGCGTCAGAAACTGAGGCGTCTCAAACGAGCAATCAAAATTCTGAGCAACTGACTCAACGTTCTGATACAAGTCCAAGTCAAACCGTGCCAACCTCTAGAACGAGAGAACAAACCCGAGTTCCAGCACGAACTGCGCCAAGGACAACAACCAACCGTGGGATGATACAGCCTAGCTATCCTCCAGCTTCTGTACCGACAGTCTCTGGTTACAATGGTGCCGGACAGCCCACCTATCCAACAGGAGTGGCACCGAATGCATCAGTTTACAACGGTGCTGGACAGCCCATGTATCCCTCAGTTCCTGCCCCTCCAGTCCCAGCAACGGGTATCACCACCTCTCCGGTGATGCCTACAGCACCTGCTAACTCCGCTAATGTTGGACAATATCCGATTCAACCCAATAACGTTCCTAGCGCCGGAAATAATCCGACACCCATTACACCGGGGTTACAACCGAGTCAGCTTAACGGCTCACAATTAAATGCTCCCCGTTAGGGAGAGAAGGTTATTGGTTGATCCGTTCATTTTGTTCCATTACCCGCCCCTAGGTTAGATTTTTTGCCACGATATTAGATGGGTAGATTAACCGGAAACCAGATAATAAAACCTACCCTGTTTTCCCGCGCGATCGCACCTTCTAAATGTACATCCCAAACATGTAGGGGCGGGTTTAGGAATTAAATTAGGAGACCAATCTCAAATTGGACAACGAAACCCGCCCTGCCCCCAATCTCAAGACTACGATGGTGATAATAGGGCACGGCATTGCCGTGCCCCTACCACAACGGAAGGGATAATTGATTGGGTAGGGGCACGATACCATCCATTGGTGTCAACTTAAGGTGAAAACCAATGCTGGCAAGGTTTTAAGCTGTGTCTATCTACCTACTCCTCGATATTTTCCCCCTCATCCCCTAACCCCTTCTCCCTCCGTGGGGAGAAGGGGAACCGGATTCTCTTGCTCCCCTCTCCCCGGCGTGGGAGAGGGGCTGGGGGAGAGGGGTTGAGCTTAAGTTGACAAGGATAGATACCATCGTGCCCCGCCTGATAGAGCTAGAAGTGTTTAATAATTGCGTCCGCAAATTCAGAACACTTCAACGGTGACTCAACCCGTGGTGTCATCATTCGGGCTAAGTCATAAGTTACTTCCCGATTAGAAATAGCACCGCCAATTCCCCGTGTAATTAAATCAGCCGCTTCTTGCCATCCCATATATTCCAACATCATCACCGCCGATAGGATGAGTGAACCGGGATTAATTCGGTCTAAACCCGCGTGCTTGGGTGCTGTGCCGTGGGTGGCTTCAAAAATGGCACAGGTGTCACCAATATTAGCACCGGGTCCCATGCCTAAACCCCCCACTAGGGCAGCCGCCGCGTCGGACAAATAATCCCCATTCAGGTTCATCGTCGCCAGAATCGAGTATTCATCCGGGCGAGTCTGGATTTGTTGGAAAATACTGTCCGCAATCCGGTCATTGACCATGACTTTTTCTTTCCACTGACCATTGCCGTGGGTGTCCCAGATGGCATTGAGAACACTTTCGACTTCTGCCGTCGCTTCAGCCCGCTTTTCCGGTGTCAGAGCATCGTAACCGGGTTCAACCTTACGGGCATTGTCTTCGAGGCTGATATCCGGGTTATGTTCTTTATTGCTCAATATCCACGATTCGCGTTCGGTAACACATTGCGCCCGGAATTCTGTGGTCGCTAGTTCATACCCCCAGTCTCGAAATGCACCTTCGGTGTATTTCATAATATTACCCTTATGCACCAAGGTAACCATTTGCTTGGCTTTAGGTAAGCTTAAGGCGCGTTCAATGGCGCGACGAACCAGACGTTGAGTACCGGTTTTACTGATAGGTTTAATCCCAATCCCTGAGTCAAGGCGAATCTGCTTTGTGCCATGTTCTGGTGTTGCTGGAATCAAATCCTGATTGAGCATCGAAATCAGTTTGTCGGCAATTTCGGTTCCCTGACGCCACTCAATTCCCAGGTAGATGTCTTCTGTGTTTTCCCGGTAGATAATCAAATCTAGTTTCTCGGGTTCTTTGTGGGGCGAGGGTGTCCCTGGGTAATATTTGCAGGGACGCACGCAGGCATAGAGGTCATTAATTTGGCGTAAGGCGACGTTGAGAGAACGAATACCTCCGCCGATTGGTGTGGTTAAGGGTCCCTTAATTGCAACGCCGTATTCTTTAATCGCGGTTAGGGTGTCTTCCGGTAAATATTGATACGTGCCGTACTTGTCGCAGGCTTCATCCCCGGCATAAATTTTAAACCAGGTAATGTTCCGCTTCCCACCATACGCCGTTTGCACCGCCGCATCAATAACCTTTTGGGTGGCGGGCCAAATATCGACCCCTGTGCCATCTCCCCGAATGAAGGGAATAATCGGATCATCAGGAACAATGGGTTTCCCATCCTCGAAGGTAATGCGAGACCCTGTATCTGGAGGTGTGATTTTTTCGTACATAAAACTCTTTGGCTAAGGTTAAAATCAGCATCACGATTATTGATGCTCCGAAAAAGTTACCAGATCTCTTGGCTGCTGGGAACTTTATTAAGTTTTTTTGCAGATTGCTGTCGAATGAGAACGAAAATAGCCAGAAATTGGTAACAAATATAACGGACGTTTCATGAATTACCCATTACTCATTATCCCTTAGAAAAAGCACAGCTTCAGTTGCTGACCAAACTTATGAAGGACGGAGGAATCTCCCCAAAAAAGTATCCAATACTACAAAATATAGGTTAATATTTCTCTTTTACTGCCCTGCCCACCCTAGCGCCATGGCACGTTTCTACATTGCTCCCCCAGCTCCCCCAGCTTCCCCAGCTCCCCCAGCTTCCCCAGCTCCCCCAGCTCCCCTGCTCTTGAGCGGTACAGCGACAAGCTTGGACTCGATAGTCTAGCGCTTAGACACTCGCTGAACTCAACTATTATGCTGGAATAAAGCATCTGTGTTGGCTATCGTGGCGCATTCTGTTACTCGATAGAGCCTAGCTCGGCGTTAACCCGACTGTGTGATGGGGTAGCTGATGACAGAGGGTTGGTTCATCTGTCCTCCAGTTGGCTTGTCGTTCAATGTTTGTGGCAATACGCTACTGAAGTCGCTAGGCTATTACCAACACTGAGTTTTTTGCTACTGATTCCTGCTCCTGTCCGGATGCTTCTTGCCCAAGGAAGGACGTTCTGAGGGAAAGCGTCTCACCTACCCTAACCTTCAACCTTTTGATCCATGACTGACGACCAACGATGAAAAAAATTTTAGTGGTTGATGATGATAGAACATTACGCATTACTCTGACACGCGCCCTGGAAAATATGGGATATCAGGTTCAACAGGTGAGTTCTGGGGCAGAAGCTTTGGAGGCTTGTGTCAAAAATCCACCCGACTTGGTGGTTTCTGATGTGATGATGCCAGAGATGGATGGAATAGAATTTTGCCGTCGTCTGCGGGCGACTCCCTCTGGTCAACTGATGCCGTTTATTTTTCTATCGGGCAAAGGAGAACTAGAAGACCGGATTCAGGGTCATTCAATCGGAGCGGATGATTATCTGATTAAGCCCGTTAATCCGAGAGAATTAGCGGCTAAAATCGAGGCTCAGCTAGAGAGAACCCGTCGCATCCATGCTCTGATTGTTCAGTTGATGCAGCTTAATGCCAGTTCTGCTGTCACAGAGTTAGCGAACCAAGCTAAAACCGCTCAAGCGACCGAGGTTTCAGCACCCCAGGAAGAAGAAACTGTCACCCCTACGCCTTTACCGTTGACACCTGCAGAAGAACGAGTGTTTTGGGAAGTGATTCAAGGATTAACGAATAAACAAATCAGCAATCGCTTGTTTATTAGTCCACGTACTGTTCAAACTCACCTGAGTAGTATTCTTAATAAGTTAAAGCTGGGGAACCGCGCTCAGCTTATTCGTTTTGCCTATGAAAATGGTTATCAACCTCCGAGTAATGGGTAGGAAGCTGGGGAAGCTGGGGGAGCTGGGGAAGCTGGGGAAGCTGGGGAAGCTGGGGAAGCTGGGGAAGCTGGGGAAGCTGGGGAAGCTGGGGGAGCTGGGGAAGCTGGGGAAGCTGGGGGAGATTGGGGAGCGGTTTCTAGACCAACGTTCTAAAGTAATTTTGTCAATTTTAGAGTCTAAGGCGTTCAAGCGAGCCACTTTGCCTCGACAATAGGATTAGTTGCCGCAACTTCAAACACGTCGCTTCATGATAGACCAAACGACTGCCTCCGTACCCGAAACCTCTAATCAGCTTGCCGAGTTGAGTAGCCAACTCGGGTCGAGTTCTGAGAAAAAACAACTTCAGCTCATTCCCGAACTGGTGAATCAGGGGGATGCTGGTTTAGATGTTTTGATGGACTTTCTGCAAGCGCAATCCTCAACCCCTCCCAGTCTCAGTTCCGGTTTGGCATACCAAGCCCTTTATCAGGCAAAGACTGCCAAAACTGAGGAGTTCCTACAAAATCATTTTCCGACAGGGATTGTTCCCCTGTTGTCTGAACGGGATATTGACTACGCTCCTCTACAACAGTTACTTGCCGAGCAAGAGTTTCAGGCAGCGGATAGGTTGACATTAGAGAAACTTTGTGAGTTGGCTGGGTCTGCTGCTGTACAGCGCAAATGGTTGTACTTTTCCGAAGTGGAGAAGTTCCCGATTCCCGATTTACAGACGATTAATAGCCTGTGGGTGATTCACTCGCAAGGTAAATTTGGATTTTCTGTGCAGCGGGAACTTTGGCTTGCTGTGGGTAAAAACTGGGAAAAACTGTGGCCCAAAATTGGCTGGAAGTCCGGGAATAGCTGGACGCGATACCCCAATGAGTTTACCTGGGATCTCAGCGCCCCCAAAGGTCATCTGCCGCTTTCTAATCAGCTACGCGGTGTCCGGGTGATTGCCACTTTGCTGTCTCATCCAGCGTGGTTAAGTTAAATTTGGTCATTTGTCATTTGTCATTTGTCATTTGTCATTTGTCATTTGTGATAATTGAACGGCTAGGTCGGGGCGGGTTTATTTACATTCGGGTGACCACAAATGATAGTGGTGAAACCCGCCCCTACAGGTTTCTCATCTCCCTCAATTGACGATCGCGGATTGGGGTTCAATTCTTCCCGACACCCGACACCCGACACCCCACACCCCACACCCCATACCCCACACCCGACCCCCTAATCAGGGTAGCCAGTGGGGGAGAAATCCTGGTAATAATGGCTCAGGTTGTAGTTGTACGGGTGTTTCTGAGGTTATCGATTCATCTAAGGGCAATAGCCAAAGACGCCCAGTTGCGATCGCTTGTCCTTCGTCGTTCCTTAAACTATCAATGGCTGAGGCGGGTCGGGTGGCGACCTGATCGAATAATAAGGCTAAACCATCGGGGGATAAACTCAGTTGAATATCACGCTGTTCCGGTAACACCACTAAGGGTTTGACCAAAGTCTCCTCACTATCGGGTTCGGCGTCGAGATTAACGGCGGCGATAAAGGGTTCCTCGCGATACTCTTCCCCCTGAATCAGTTGGGTTAACAGGCAATAGAGGGTTTCCTCATTTGGGGCGAACTCACAGTTGATAATCGAACCCGTTGTTCGCAGGAGTTCTTCCTCAGTTCCCTGATTATTCACCAAAAACAGCGATCGCGTATAGTCGGTATTAAATTTCACCATTGTCGCTGCTGCACCATCGCTGGCAAAGCTGAGAACTTGACCAAATTTGGGCAGAAAGTCTAGCGGTTCGGCGTCGGCGTTTAAGGGCAAAATCGCCACCCCTTGCCCTTGCGCTACAGCTAATGAGGCACTATCTGGGGCGATTAAAAATTCCCCACCGGGCTGATTTTCTAAGGGTTGGGGTTCGCCATCAGTAGGGATCATCCACAGACCAAAGTCAGCAGGATCGTCTCGATTCACTCGCTGTACCACAATGATTTGCCCGTCTCTGGATAGGTCAAATTGCAGATTTTGATAGTTTTCGCTATCTAACACCAAATCCAGCTTCCCAGGGGTTTGCTGAGCCGGAGAACGCTGATCTGGAGAGGGAAACGACAGTCCTGTGGTTACGGTGTAGAGTTGTGCCGTGAGTAACCCCTTTGCCTGATTTTGGCGATCATTGGCAGAAAATAAAATGCGATCGCTCCCAGGATAGGGCTGAAAGTCCAGTACCACCAGATCAGCAGGTGTCAGCAGCGTTTTTTGCTGTTGGGTGAGATTATAGAGGATTAACCGCCCCTGTTCCTCTCCTTCGACGCCAATATAAGCAAAAGCGCGATCGCGACTGTGAAAGGTTGCCTGAAACGGTTCCATAACTGTACCTGTTTCTTCAACCCCTGGTATTTTCTCCTTTGCCCCCTGAAGCTGAACCTGATAGTCATTACCATAGGGAATCGGCGAAAGCAACGTATACGCCATTTTCCGCCCCGCCCAGCTAATCTTGCCCTCGATTGGCGGTACATCTGAGGGACTCACCTCACCCTCTGGCAAAACTGGCGTGATTTTGAGATTTGCTTTTACGCTGGCGTGGTTCATCGGACGGCTAAAGGTTAGAATAAACGCCGTATCCTCAGCACTGATGTATTTGTCCTGCCAACTGAAATCCCTAACTCTAGGTCGAGTGGTATCGCCTGTCAATAGCACGATGCCAATTAACAGACTTAGCACTACCATGATTATCAAAGCCAGACGGTCAATGGGTTGGAGAAATTTTTTAGATAGTACGGTTGGAGCTGACATTTCAACGATCAAAGTTGGCATTTAGATTCTAGTCTAGATCCGCCTCCAGACAGTAACCATATAGGGTGCAGGCTTTCTCTACTAACCCTTGTCCGGATAAAACAGAGTATTGTTACCGAATCTTTATATTCAATAAACGGTATGGTGATTTTTCTGTAAAGTTCTGTAAATTCATCCTTTGGGTGTATTGAATCTATTGTGAGGCGTTTTTAAATTAAGGAGAATACGCCTCGACCCCTGCATATATTACACGTTGCTGACTTACTGCCATGATTTCCGACCTCCATCAACCCTCAACGGGTCATCTTTTCGGCGCCAATACCTTCAATAAAATAGCTCAGGAGCCACTTTGCTTAGATGAGCGTATCCTTGGTGCGGCAAGCTGTGGCATTGTCCTCAGTGATGCTTGCCAACCGGATTTGCCAATTGTCTATTGCAATCCCGCCTTCGAGAAAATTACCGGCTATTCCCGTCAAGAGGTGGTTGGACGCAATTGCCGCTTCCTCCAAGGCGCTGATACTGATCCGCAGGTAGTTAACCAAATCCGTCAGGCTCTACGAACTGAGCAAGAGGTAAAGGTCGTCCTTAAGAATTATCGCAAAGATGGAACCCCTTTTTGGAATGAGCTAGCGATCTCACCGATTCGAGACGCCAAGGGGCGCGTAATCTATTTTGTTGGCGTCCAGACTGATATTACATTTCGTAAGCAAGCCCAAGAGGAACTCCGAGTTAGTCATGCTTTATTGAAGGCACAACAAGAGGCTGATCCTGATGGCGTCATTGTAATTGCTCCCAATGGTCAAATCATTAATCACAATTCTCGCTTTTGCCAAATGTGGCAGGTTCCTGATGACATGATAAAATCCTCCGATAAAGAGGAATTTTTAGAATGTGTGTTGCCCTTAATTGCTGAACCGCTAAAAGTGTTTAGTAAAGTCGAATATCTGGAACAGCATCCGCCACTAACTCATAAGGATGAAATTCAGCTAACTGATGGACGAATTTTCGAGCTTTATTCCACGCCAGCTTTATCGGCTACAGGAACGTGCTACGGCAGAATTTGGTCATTCCGTGACATTACCCAAAACAAACGAACTGAACAGCAATTAAAGCAACAAGCCAAGCAAGAGCGGCTTTTGAGCTGTATAAATCAGCGAATTAACCAATCCTTGAATCTGAATGAAGTCCTGAATACAGCCGTAGAAGAGGTGCGAAAATTTATAAAGTGCGATCGCACTCTGATTTATCGGTTTGACCCAGATTGGTCAGGAACAATTGATGTGGAGTCAGTTGGCAGTGGGTGGAGGAAGATTGTTGGCACAACCATTGAGGACAATTTTTTTAAGAATCCTGAAGTGACATCGCTTCTCTACCAAGACGGTTATATTCGAGTCATTGACGATATCTACAACGCCAATTTAAGCCCCTGTCACATTGAATTACTCGAAGATCTTCAGGTTCGGGCTAGCCTAATAGCCCCTATTTTACAAGGTAAAAAGCTCTGGGGATTGCTGGTTGTCCATCACTGTTCGGGAGTGCGACAATGGCAGCAACAAGAAATTGAATGTGTGCGAAAACTTAGTATTCAGTTAAGCATGGCAATTCAGCAAGCGGCATTGTTTGAGCAAGTCTCGGCTGAACTCAAGGAACGCCAAGCCGCTGAAGCCGCCTTGCGAGAGTCGGAAACAAACTTGAAGGAGAAAGCCACCCAGCTTGAAAAAACTCTGCGTGAACTTAAACAGACTCAACTTAAACTGATTCAAAATGAAAAAATGTCGAGTTTGGGACAGTTAGTGGCAGGGATTGCTCATGAAATTAATAATCCGATTACGTTTATCTCTGGGAATATTGATCATGCTAATCAATATGCTCAAGATTTATTGGAGTTAGTCCAACTCTATGAGCAGCACAATCCTCAACCTGTACCGGAAATTGAAACCTTAATTGAAGACATTGATATCGACTTTCTCCGAGAAGATTTTCCCAAACTTCTGAGTTCCATGCAATTCGGAGTTAACCGTCTGGAAACGTTAGTTGGCAGCCTAAAGAATTTCTCGCGCCTGGATGAAGCTGAACGCAAAGGCATGGATGTTAAACAAGGGATGGAGAATACGCTGTTAATTTTGCAGCACCGCTTAAAGCCGGAAGCCTCTAATATCCAAGTTGTCAAAGATTATGGCAAGCTGCCGCCTGTAGACTGTTATCCCGGACAACTCAATCAAGTCTTTATGAATTTGCTGAATAATGCTATTGATTCCCTCGAATCAAGGGAGGAACAACCGGAAAAGAAAAAGAGTGCGGCATCTAGGAAACTCTCTTTTCCTTATTCTGCTCCTACGCCAACGATATGGATTCGGACTGAATTATCGGAGCGCAATTCTGTATTGATTCACATTGCTGATAATGGTTGTGGCATTCCTGAACAAATCAAGGAACAAATTTTCGACCCATTTTTTACCACAAAACCTGTAGGAGAAGGAACAGGGTTAGGATTATCGATTAGCTATCAAATTGTCGTAGACAAACATGGGGGAAATTTACATTGCTTGTCCGCACCCGGATGCGGTACAGAGTTTGTGGTGGAAATTCCCTTATTTTGACATCCTCACCGCCCTACAAGGACGGTGATTCCCTACCAGTCGAACAGCTTTAACTGCACGTACTCTCGGTGGGGTAAGTGTTAGTCGCCGGAGTTGTGAGATTTTACGGTTAAATTGGGCGCAAGCCTTCCTTGGTGTCAACTTAACCGAATCTCATCCAATAATTTGCTCAATCATCCGATTGGCTTGCGATCCATACCCACCACCAAAGAGATTGAAGTGATTGATGATATGGTACAAGTTGTACAAGGTTTTGCGCTGCTTATACCCCGAATCTAACTGCCACACTTGGTTATACCCCCGATAGAACGCCGCCGGAAAGCCACCAAACAATTCTGTCATGGCAATATCCGCTTCGCGATCGCCCACATACGTCGCCGGATCTAACAGTACGGGTTCCCCTGATGTGGTAACAGCCGCATTTCCCCCCCACAAATCCCCGTGAATCAAAGAGGGTTTGGGTTGATGATCCAACAATTCAGGAACTTTTGCCAGTAATTGATCTTGCCCCGAAAAATGTCCCCCGCGACGCCGTGCTAGTTTGAATTGATATCCTAATCGATGTTCGGCAAAGAATTCTGCCCAATCGTCCATCCAATCGTTAATCTGTGGCGTTGAACCAATGGTGTTGTTTTGATTCCAACCAAATCGCCCGTCTTTGTCTTGAGGCGGAGTCGCCTGATGCATCGCTGCTAGCTGGCGTCCCATTTCTACCCAGGATTCACTATTCCCACCGCCAAATTCCAGCCACTCTAGGACAATATACGCCGAATTTCCAGCGACACCATAGACGATGGGTTGCGGAACTCGAATCGTATGGGTATCTAGCATTTGCTTTAATCCCAACGCCTCTGCTTCAAACATACTGACTTGAGAGGCTTGGTTAGTCTTGACAAAATAGGTAGCATCGTCACCGATTAACGCACAACCCTGATTAATGCAGCCGCCACTCACCGAACGGCGGTTCACGACTTCAAAGGGTTTGCCTGTGACTTGGCTAATCTGGGCAGCTATCTCTGTCCACATCGTTGACATTGGTATTTTGGCGGCAGACTTCCAACGCCAGTTTATCAGAAAGGAGGATCGACGTTGACTTCTTTTTCCGTGGAGCCTTCTATCCTCTGCCCTGGAACCTTCTGCCTTTCCCCGTGATCCCTGAGACAATTATTGACTATCTTTTGAGGAATAGTCAGAACAATTGGCAGCTTCTTCCGTTAATACCGTACATGGATTTACAGCGCATTTCAGATAGGGATCATTTTTAAAATATTTACAATTTAAACAAGGAACCTGATGTAATCCTTTGATGGGCTTTAATCGATTCCGGAATGATTTTAATACATTTGACCGTACTAAAATTAAGACCACCCAAGCCATTACCATAAAGCTTAGGGGCATCAGTAATAAGCCTCCGTTTTCCTCAAAAGATGACGGATTGCCTTTTGGTGAATTTGTCGAAAATGGATAGTGTGATGGTTGTTCTGTATTAATATTTTGCCGGAAGCTTAAATTTTGGTTTAAATAAAAATCATCAGCTTGTTTATTCTGCATGTCATCCACCTCAAAGTATTTTTTCATCTACATGAAAAGTACACTGCTCTTTATTCCACCTTTTTTGGCAACTAACCGGATATAAAAATTTTCATGACAATTTTCAATAGTCAGAATTTATCAGACAGAATTGATCAGACAATCTGCTTGTTCAATCAAATCGGCAAGACCCCTAATTCCGGTTCCAGTTAAGTCTAGTACAGTTATAACTCAAAAATTAATCTTAAAATTCTCTCTCAAGTTGTATTATCTAGTTCTCTCTAAGGTTGTAGGCTCTAGACCTTCTGAACGAGAGTTAACCACTAGTATAAGCCGCTTTACCCTGGTTCGTAACCTCTGGGGAAACTCAGCTTCCTTTAGCCGTGGCATTGACAAGCGACAGATCCGCTACAGACGCAACTGCCCAGCCGAATAGGATATATAGCACTACGAGGTACGGAAAGGACATCAGTTAGTCCAACAGGGAACAGGGAACAGGGAACAGGGAACAGTAAATATGGCTCAAATTCCTTTGAGTCAAAGGTTACAAGCATTGTCTAGGTCTTAGTATAGTAGCATTTATTTTTGTCCGACCCCTGAAAATTGGCATAGACACCAGGCTGTGTCCTGATTCTGCCAGTTTACCATCATAGTCTCTATGGCTTGGAACTGCCAAATCCCTTGCCACCCGTTTTTTTGGCGAGCGATCGCAGTCTATCCCGAATCACTTCAGGTTCATCTACGTTATTTTTCAACGCGGCTTTGTAAATTTTTTCTGCCTTGACATAATCCACGGGAAGCTGTATGTTCCTCATTCTAAGACAATACATATCTCCCCAACCGATATATCCCCAGACTGACTGAGGAAATTGATTCACTAAATCTTGAAATAGTTTTTCCCCTTCTTCAATCTTGCCTAAAAAAAAATGGGATTCTGCGTCTGCCCGTTTCATATTCACCAGGATTTCCTCCTCTGTTTCCGGAAATCGTTGGCAAAACTCACGACAGTAGGTAATTCGCTGATGATAATAATCGCTATTTTCTAACGCGGCATTGCCTAGATAAAGTTCTACATCCTGACACCAATTATAAAGTTCAAACGAGTCATCAAAACGCTTTGCTGCTGCTTCAATTGATTTTACATCTGGCTCAAATCTTTGTTTCAGGTGTTCCCAAGCTTCTAACCAGATCGTACAGGCTTTAGCTTCGTCATGGTTATATTCGAGGATATCGTAACCTTGATCAATTAAGTCGTCTAATTTTTCATTACTCATCACATCAGGGGCTAATCGTTCCCAAAGAACGATGGCTGCCATCCAGGGAAAGTCTAAGTCAAAATGTTCCGCTGTAATTGTATATTGTTCTTTCCAGCGTTCAGCAATTTCTATACCCCCGTAAGCATTTTGTACATCTTCCAGAAATTGTTCTGGAGTCATCGGAATGCCAAGATCATGCAATTTTTGGAGAATCTTCTCCGTGGACAATTCTCGGATTTCTTCACAACTCCAATGTTTTTTTCTCATAACAACAAGTTGATTTATTTTTTAGAATATAATTGAGTCAATAATTGCAAATTGTGCTTCCGTTAAATTGAGTAAAGGCAACCTAAACAAATTGAGTAGACATAGTTATTAAGTAATCGGACAAAAGAAAACGGTACTGTATTAAGTGCAAGTAAATCGCCCTCAAACCCTTACTGTTCCCTGTTCCCTGTTCCCTGTTCCCTGTTCCCTGTTCCCTGTTCCCTGTTCCCTGTTCTCTAATCTCAACCGTTAACTTTAATTGTGTCCACCCCCTTAACTTAAACAACGAATAGCTTCTAATAAGCCTCTGGCTTTATTCAGGGTTTCTTCGTATTCTTTTTCCGGGTTAGAATCAGCGACTAAACCAGCACCCGCTTGCACCGATACTGTATGTGTACCAGAGGGATGGGGACGAACGATCATAGTGCGAATCGCGATCGCGCTATTGAGTTGCCCTTCAAAATCATACCAGCCATAGACCCCAGAATAAGCACCCCGCCGTTCCGGTTCCAATTCGTGGATGATTTCCATCGCCCGAATTTTCGGCGCACCACTAACGGTTCCCGCCGGAAAGCAGGCTTTGAGTAACTCCCAAGCTGTTTTGTTCTCAGCCAGTTCTCCCACCACATTACTAACAATGTGCATAACATGGGAATAGCGCTCGACAACCATTAACTCATCAACGGTTACAGTTCCACTGGTACAAACCCGCCCTAAGTCATTACGTCCCAGATCCACCAACATAACGTGTTCAGCAATTTCCTTAGGATCTTGCAGTAAATCTTGCGCCAACGCTTCATCTTCCTGAAGTGTTTCACCGCGACGACGAGTTCCGGCGATGGGACGCAGGGTAGCTTGTAATTTTCCCGTGGGTAATCGGCTGGCTTTCACCATCACTTCCGGACTTGACCCAATTAATTGCCAATCACCAAAATTAAAATACGCCATATAAGGCGAGGGATTAATCAGACGTAGGGAACGGTATAAGGCAAAGGGATCACCCTGATAGTCAGCCGAAAGCCGTTGGGAGAGAACCACTTGGAAGATATCACCCGCACGGATATAGTCTTTGGCTTTTTGGACATTGGCACAAAACTGTTCCTTTTCCGTATTGCTGGTATAGCGTAACGGCTGCTGGGTGGTTCCTGGCGGCGTCCATTCCAAAACCGTATCCTGACTTGATAACGGGAGTTGTAACTTCTGTACTAATGTCTTGACGCGATCGCAGGCTTGCTGATAAGCCGATTCCAAGTCTCCATTCGCCTCCCGTAAATCCGCGTAGGCGATCGCCCAGATTTTCCGCTTCACCTGATCAAAAATAATCAGGTTATCCACCTGCATCCATAATCCATCCGGCAAATCTTGATCCGAGGGGGAGTAAACCGGGACTCGCGGTTCAATCCAGCGAATCAACTCATACCCCCAAAACCCAAATAACCCACCAATTCCGGGTGGCAATTGGGGCAATTTAACCGGATGATAGGGACTAAGGCAATGAGTTAACGCCTCAAAAGGATTCCCCTCAAACTCCGTTACCGTACCATTCCGGTGCGTCTGTGTCGTGCGATCGCCCCGTGCGACCAACACCCATAACGGATCACACCCCAACAAACTATAGCGTCCCACATTTTCTCCCCCTTCCACCGATTCTAGGAGAAAACTATAGGGTTGACCTGCACAGACTTTATACCAAGCCGACACCGGAGTTTCTAAATCTGCCACCCACTCTTGGTAAACGGGTACAAAATTACCCTGTTGAGACAGGGTGCAAAATTGAGAAAACTCAGGTAATATCATAGGCTTCAATTGTATGAATGATGAGGAAGATAGGGGAGATGAGGAAGCGAAGGGTTGGTCAGGGCGGGTTTAGTTACTTATGGGTGAAGCAAGAAACGATAGTAGTGAAACCCGCCCCTACACCGTCAACACTTCCCAAATCACCAAATTGAAGGTTGAGCAGTTCACCGAGATGAACCACCAACCTTCAAACAAATTAACAGACCTGCAACCGATTAACCAGTGCAGCGCCCGTCAGTAACCCATTAACCCGCTATCCTGATTGAGTATTCAGTTGCCTAATACGGGTCAGCGATTAGACTTCGTAAGTCGCCTTTCCGCTGAACTTGAGGGTAACAGGTTCGGGGTTCTTACCGATCTTGCGGTCAATCTTACCGACAAAGGGACGCCCTTCGTTGACTTTCTCTGGGAAGACGCCATCTGCAGGGTGCAGATACTGGATTTCACCACTGGGATAAATCCGGTAAATCTTATAGTCTTCCATTTTGGGCTTAAATTGCGTCCGCAACTGGGTTCCCAACGCCAGACATTGCTCCTTACGAGCCAGATACAGCAGGTTTTCCCCTTCATTCATGATTGCTGCACCACCCGTGGGCATTTCAAAGACTTGCTTTTTAGAGCTAGTCCAAGTGATCGCATATTTTTCTTCCACTTGGGCTTTGGTCAGCAAGCCACCGGTGCTACCGCCAAAGAGGGGAGGTTTGCCAGATAAAGTAGGCTGTCCTGCTTCTGGAGCCTGTTCTTGCATGTTTTCTTCTTCTGCCATAACTGTCTCTCTCAATCGTGTATAAGAAAATAGGGCATTTAGGGAATGCTATCATTCCGTTCCGGTTTATTTTGTCACTTTGTCAAGAACTGTTACAGTTAGTAATGAATTCTTAGTCATAAGTCTTGAGTGATTGGCGATGAAAACCAGTTCCCACGGGGAATCCAGCGAATTTGAGGAATCTGAGAACACTTCTGGGTTAACCTCAGAGCAATACCGCCAGAAAATGCAGCGACGCAAGCAGGTTCAGGAACAACGTCTGGCTCAAGCGTCAAGCGAGAAAGGGTTAATTATTGTAAACACGGGGAATGGCAAGGGGAAGACGACAGCCGCCCTAGGGATGGTTTTGCGATCGCTTGGTCATGGGTATCGGGTTGCGATCGTTCAGTTCATCAAGGGAGCCTGGGAACCCGCAGAGAAGGCGGTGTTTGCGCCGTGGACAGTCGCCGCCAATGGGGAGACACCTCAGTTGGAGTTTCATGCGATGGGTGAGGGGTTTACCTGGGAAACCCAAGATCGGGAACGAGATATCAGTAAAGCCGAAGTCGCCTGGGAAAAAGCGCTGGAGTTTATCCGTAACCCAGAGTTTCGGTTGGTGCTATTGGATGAAGTGAATGTGGCGTTAAAACTGGGATATTTAAATGTTGAGCAGGTATTAGCAGGGTTAGCAGAAAAACCCGCCATGTCTCACGTTATTTTAACCGGACGAGGCGCACCGAAACCCTTAATGGAACAGGCAGATTTAGTCACCGAAATGACACTGGTGAAGCATCCGCTGCGGGAGCAAAATGTTAAAGCGCAACCGGGAATTGAATTTTAATGGATTGCCTTACGCTCGGTTTAACAGTAACAATCTCATCCCCAATTGTAGGGTGCGTTAGCGTAGCGTAACGCACCTTTACTTAAGCGTATTGATTGGGTTGACTAACTGAATAAAAAGCTAAGGTTCCCTTACTACAAACTACTGGCGTGGCACAGCTAAAATTGTGGATTCGATTTGACCATTGAATCGGGCGCAAGTCTTTGCGCCCCTACGGTTTCGGGTCTCCCATTCTAATTCATCAAATAAGGTGTGCCACGCCACTACAAACCCAATTTAAGCAGTCACTTTTTGCTTAGACCACACGCCATTTTCGTCTTCTTCATACTGCTGATGAATGGTTTCCCATGCGGCTTGTTCTGCTTGGATTGGGTCTTGATTCTCATCGTAAACGCTATTGTAGCGCTCGATAAAGGTTTTCTGAGCCGCTTCAGACAGATGCGATCGCACTTCGGGAGATAAATCGCTGGGATCACTGCATTTACCGGGACAGGGGCGAGGTAGGGTCATATCGCTGGTATGGATTTCTTCCCCACCTGCATTTTGCATTAAGAGTTGGTATTCGCCAGATTTTCCGGCGGGAACTTCTACCATCACCAGAAATTCACCCGCTTGCAGTCGGGTTTGGTAAATCGCCGCTTTCTCTTCTGACATTCCTAACGCCGCCAGAACCGAGACTAAACCGGCACCAGCACCACCCGCTAGCGCACCACTGGCTGCGCCTAAGAGTACAGCACTCAGGGGACCGGCTGACACCACAGAACCAACAAAGGGAATGAATAAAACACCCACCCCGGTCAACAGACTTAAGAAGGAACCAAATAACGATCCAAAAATTGCCCCGGTTCTGAGTCCGCCTAAAATAACATCTTTTTTACTGATAAATCCAGCAATTCGGCTTTGAGATTGAAAATTCTTACCCATCACCGAGATATGATCTGAGGGAACGCCGCGATCGACCAGGCGTCGGACTACGGTATCGACTTGATCTTGTTCCTTAAATACCGCAGAAATCGTGCGTTCGGCTCTATAATCATCAGCCATGTAAACCCTCCATAAGTGTCTTCGTGATTGGTTTTGCTAAACTACAAGTTAGGGAATATACCCCGTCTCTTTCATCGCTCTTAGGGTGGATCATGACAGAAGGAAATCCACGGCGATTAAAATCGCTACTACACAAACCAAGTCCGCCTAGGCGGACTGAATTATAACGGGGTAGAGAACCCGGATTTAGTATTAAGCTGAGGTGCATTTGAATTAGGTATTACCCGTTCCCTGTTCCCTTTAATAAAATTGCTGAATTCATTTCACCTTAAATTAATCGCCTGTCTGCTGATGCTAATCGATCATGTTGGACGGGTATTTTTCCCAGAAGCAACGATTATGGTTGCGCTCGGACGGTTGAGCTTTCCTCTCTTTGCTTGGCTAGCGGCACAAGGGGAAAACTATACATCTAATATTTGGAACTATGTCTTTAGGTTAATCCTGCTGGGAGTTATTTCACAACCGATTTATTCTCATGTTTATTCCTTAATTTTCTCAGCAACGCCTCCCCTGAATATCTTGTTCGTGCTGGCGGCTGGCGTGATGGTGATTCGACTCTCGAAACAGGTTAATAATGGTCTGCTGAAGGGCGCGATCGTTTTATTGTTTACCACGATTGCCATAGTCGCTCGTTTCGAGGCAGGATTTTTTACATTGCCACTCGTCTATATAATGTCAAAGTTTCATCCCGGACAGTTTGATTTTAAATGGTGGGTAGTTTATATAGTACCGCATATCCTTTATGTCGCCCTTGGGGGGAGTGTTGTTGAATTGGCTGGCATTATTGCGCCCGTATTTATTTGCCTACACAATGGGGAAGCAGGAATAAAAACGCGATGGTTTTACTTGTTTTATCCGGTTCATCTGGGCGTGATAGCTGGGGTTAAATGGTTTTTAACGATGTATTGAATTAATTAAGACGAAGGATGGGTTTTGTGGGAAAAAATCAGGTCACATTTGAATCTCGTGTAGGGGCGACCCGCTTGCACAAAGTAACACTTGTATCCACTCAATTGAATCGGGTCGCCCTTTACTCAAAGATAATGAAAACCCAATTAGGGCGGAGGGCAGGTTTTGTTGTTCAGTTATTGGTGAGATAGGGCGGGTTTTGTTGTTTACTTATTGGTGACAAGTCGTGTTAGTTCCTAAACCCGCCCCTACAGATCTCCCCATTTTGATCCGGTTGTTGGGGTTAACTAACAGTCCGTAAATATCTAGACAATTAGTGACATAACTAGACATTTTCTATGATATAGTCAGGCAATGTCTAGTTTAACCCCCCAAGAAGCAGCCACTCGACTAGGTGCCACGGTCTTGCACTTTGCACTGA
>NZ_JAVJQN010000102.1:0-8184 GCF_040218245.1 Coleofasciculus sp. E1-EBD-02
TGGTTAAGGCTGATATCGAGCAACAATGCCGGGTATCAGCCAAGCGTCAGCGTTAACGGTTATCGACCAAAAGTTACACCGTGGACTTATACCAAGACAGAATTACTTGTGGGTAGGTTTGTCTAGGTTTTTAGAAGCGGTTTGAGTTGAAGTGTTAGTGGTCAAACCATTGGTATCAACTTAAGGCGAAAACTAATACTGGAAAGCTTTTAATCTGTGTCTGTTTACTTCTCTAATCTTTCCCCCTCATCCCCTAACCCCTTCTCCAGGAGGACAGAGGATGCTTCGCTTTTGTTGCACGGGAGAAGGGGAACCGGACTCTCTTGCTCCCCTCTTGCTCCCCTCTCCCAAGCTTGGGAGAGGGGCTGGGGGTGAGGGGTTTAGCTTAAATTGACACTGATGCGGTCAAACCCGCCCCTACAGAGATCAACAATTAAAATTATTCGTGAATCATGCACCACGCTTCAATTCGCACGGCTGATATTCATCGCGCGATCGCGTTCTATGAACAATTAGGTTTTACGGTTTGTGAACGCTTCACGGCGGGGATTACGCTAGCCTGTTGGATGGAGGGATTAGACGGACGAATTGAACTGATTCAAATCCCGGAACCGAAACCTGCACCCGATGCGTTTGGGGATGAACATTATGTCGGTTACTATCATCTTTCTTTTGATCTCACTGAAACAGTTCCGGACTTACCAAGTTGGCTAGAATCGCTACAACAGAAGCTAGCTGAGGCATCGAGTCAAAATCCGGATCAGTTTCAACCCCTGAAAGTTCTCTTAGAACCCACTCAACAAATTATCGGCGATCGCGTGTACGAGGTGGCATTTATTGCCGATACCGATGGATTACCCTTGGAATTTATCAGAGTCTTGGCAACCCGCTAATTTGTTCCAGACGTTGCATACAACGTCTCTACGCCGATTGCTTAACTGGTGGATTAAAATTGTAGGGACGCACCGACGTGCGCCCGTGTCAACTTAAGCTTAAACTGAAGTTCCCCTTTGACAAATCGCTACACTGTATGTCTATCTTGGCTTAGGGCGATTTGACTCTTGGCTTCACTGGGTACAAATTAGGCTGACTCCCAACAAATCTAAAGCCTTTCTTTGTACAGGAGTAGGTTCTGTTACCTTATCAAAGTCGAAATTCACACCTGGGATATTAGACTGAATTCGATTGTTAACAATTGTCCCTAAATCAGCCAACAGGGTTTGAAAGCTATGCACGGGTAAGTTATCGGCTGTCCGCTTCCTTTTAGCTTTAGAAGAAGCCGACCGGAATCTACTAAGACAATTCCTTGTCGATATCCTCGCGATAAAGTTTTTTCTATTAACTCCATCGCCAGTTGAGGTTTTTTCTTAAATTCTTTGTCTTCTTTAAACAATTACTATCCGTCAAAATTTGCTCCAAATGCGCGAAGAATGGAATCAATAGGTTGCCTCTATTTCATTTTACGATTATGCTTTCTTTGTAAGTTAAGGCTGTTTTATACATTTCAATTATCGAAAGAATAGTAATTACTGATGAAAGAGTGGCTAAATATCATCCATAATAGTAATATCAACAAATCCTTTTAGCTGCCACCACAAGACCGAAAATTGTTGGTTAAGACTGGAGGGGTAAGGATAACGGATGAGTTGTGCCTACAGGGAAAAAGTTGGTTAGCCGTTTCATTTAAATGTAGTTAGCCAGGACAACAGCACAGCCAGGAGCGTGTCGGCGTCGATCAGGATTGCACCAAATCTCTAAGCTAACCCGATAAGTGGGGTTACTCTACCCTGCGGGAACACCAAAGGGGAACGAGAAGACTCTGCCGATGTTCCTAAATTCAACCGAAAACATTGATATTTTTCATCGGCAATATGTTGCTAGTGCCAGCAGGCAGTGGTTCGACAGGACTTCGGCGTGAGCGCGGCAACTGAGCCTGTCGAAGTTCAGTCGAACGCTCACCAACCAGGCAGAAGGGAAGAACGCTTGTACAGTAAGCTGTTGCACCTTTTTTAACTAGATAGTTATTTCCGCCACACTCCACTCGGAAAAAGATTAGCTCTGGTTCAATGCTACTTGATAATGATCAAGCTTTTGTGCTAAAAAGTAAGTTTTTTTAGAGCAATTCTCCATCCGGTTAACGTCACTCATCACTCTTGCTAAGTTGAATCACGTCCTAAAGTCTAGCAACAACAATGGTAGAACAACCAACATTTCTCGATTTAACTGAACTCGATCACCCCACCCTCCAGGGATCAGAACCCAATGGAACAGGTTTAAGTCATCTGGTGGCAAATATTCCCGGTGCGATTTACCGCCGCGCTTGGGATTCCCAGTGGACAACACGGTTTATTACTCCAGCTATCCAGGATATTTCGGGCTATCCAGCCAGTGATTTTATTAAAAATCGAGAACGGTCTTTGATAAGTATTATTCATCCTGATGATAAACCAATTATTGAACAAGCTCTCGAAAAACAGCTAACCACTCAACAGCCTTATTGGTTGGAATATCGGATTGTGCGATCGGATGGACATGTTGTTTGGATTTGTGACAAAGGACAGGGAATTTTTGACGAAACTGGACAACTTCTCTGGCTGGATGGAATCATCCTGGATATTAGCCAGCGTCAACCTGAGGGTCACGTTAGCCACACGGTACAACCCTCAGAAACCATTCAGGAATCTGATGCACTCTATCACCTGATGGTGGAAACGGCGTCAGAGGGAGTTTGGATGTTTGATGTGAACAGCCGAACCATTTTTGCCAATTCGCGCATGGCGGAAATGCTGGGTTATCGCGTCGAAGAAATGATCGGGCGATCGCTCTTTGATTTCATGGATGCAGAAAGTCGCCCTCTTTATTCAACCTATGTCTTGCGTCGTCGCCACGGAATCCACGAACGCCACCCGTTTAAGTTTCGCCGTAAAGATGGCTCAGAGTTATGGGCAATTGTGTCTGCTACACCGATTTTAAACGCTCAGGGTGAGTTTGTCGGTGTGTTGAGGATGATTACCGATATTAGCGATACCCATCAGGAATCCACGCAACGCCAACAGGCGGAAAATGCGTTGCGAGAGAGTGAACGGCGATTCCGGGCGATTTTTGATGCAACGTTTCAATTTATTGGTTTGCTTAAACCCGATGGTACGGTTTTAGAAGCCAATCAAACCGCATTAAATTTTGGTGGATTGCGGCGTGAAGACGTGGCGGGGCGTCCATTTTGGCAAACGAAATGGTGGAGTCATTCATCAGAAATTCAGGAACAATTAAAACATGCGATCGCGGCGGCGGCGGCGGGTGAATTTGTGCGCTATGAAGTGGAGGTTATTGGCGCGAATAACCAGGTAATCACGATTGATTTTTCCCTCAAACCTGTGACTGATGAAACCGGACAAGTTGTTCTCTTGATTCCAGAAGGTCGTGATATTAATGAGCAGAAGCAAATTAGAGAAGCTTTGCGCCAGTCGGAACGTCGATTAAAACTCAAAAACAAAAAACTCAAGCAGGTATTACGCCAACTAAAAAACACTCAAGCTCAACTGGTTCAAAATGAAAAAATGATTAGTTTGGGTCAGATGATGGCGGGTATCGCTCATGAAATTAATAATCCAATTAGCTTTATCTATGGCAATATTACTTATGCTCACGACTATACCCTAGAGCTGTTCAATTTGCTCGACCTCTATGGCAAACACCATCCAGAACCTGTACCCGAAATCCACGAACAGATTGACAGGATGGATCTGAATTTCTTAAAAGCAGACTTTCCTAACCTGCTCAATTCCATGCAAGATGGAGCAGAACGTATCCGGGAAATTATTCTGTCTTTACGCAACTTCTCGCGTTTAGATGAAGCAGAGAAAAAGGTCGTCAATATTCATGATGGGATCGATAGCACTCTGCTTATTTTACAGCATCGATTAAAAAAGACCGTCTTTCCCAAAGAAATACAGATCATCAAAGACTATAGTCAACTTCCTCGGATTCAATGTTATCCCAGTCAGCTTAATCAGGTGTTTATGAATTTACTCAATAATGCCATTGACGCTTTGGAACAGAAGGAAAAACATTATCCCCATTTAGACTGTCATAAAATGATTACGATTCAAACTAGCGTGATCACGCCCGATAATCAGGGTCTATCGACTCCAGATGAAGACATACTGAGTCCCGAAAACAAGGCAGAAATTAGAGGAAAGACAGTTGACGACACTGATCAAAATTCGGCTTCTGTGATTATTCGCATTGCTGACAATGGTATTGGTATTCCCAAAACCTTACAAAAAAACATTCTTGACCCATTCTTTACGACTAAACCTGTGGGGGTTGGTACAGGTTTGGGGTTATCAATCGCCCATGCGATTATCGTCGAAAAACACGGCGGTAAACTGAGTTATCAGTCTGAACCCGGTCAAGGAACAGAATTTATCATCGAACTACCCATACACCTGCCTCTAAATTAAGTAGAGACGTTGCATGCAACGTCTCTACAATCATGGCGTTTCCCGCAGTGCTTGCAGATAATCCATCGCGGCTTCCAGTTTGGAAGAATAGCTATAGGAAAACTCTTCAAACCAAAGCCCCTCATCAGAATGTGGCTTCAAATTATTTAACCACTCTTGGGCTTGTTGCTTCAGAGCGTCCCGTTTGCGTTGTTCTCGCTGTTTTGCCTTGAGTTCTTCTTCTTGCCGTTGCTGCTGTCGTTTTCGTTCGGCTTCGTGTTCTTGCTCCTCAAACTCAGCCTTCAGTTCTGAAAGCATAGCATCTTCTACAGGCGATCGCGAAGATTGGGACGAGGAAATAGGTTGATAGGTTGACGAATTCGTTGCGGGCGACTTCAAGTCATCCTCATCCAACAGAGGTTTTTTCTCCGGGGGTTTTCCCTGATCTTTTTCTTGATATTCGGCTTTAATTTGGGCTAATAAGTCATCGGGGGATTCTGCCATAAGACGAAACTCTCAGTTAGGAGAGATTTTTTTATCAACAATTACAGTTAAGGACATATCCTCAACGGTCATGTCCTCTATATCTTCTATTTTAATCAGCTTTGCTTTTGCAGACTCTGACACCGAATCCCTTGACGCCTATTAAGAGCGATCGCCTGACGTAAGGATCGGATACTCAACCAAAACAGCATAATACTCACAGATGAGGTAAATGCACCCCCTGTGTTCTAAAACACACGCTCACTTGGTTATCTAATCGATTACAGCATTGAGCAACACGTCCGTTAAGGTCATGTCCTCCATATCCTCAATCGTTACCGTATCTACAATGTCAAATTTAGCACCCGCCCCTTGCAGTTCATCATCCAGAATCTTGAGGAACTTCGTGGCTTGAGGATCACTGCCAATTTGGATAAAAGAAATCGCTAACTCTTCATCCTTTTCAATTCGGCGTGATGCTTCTATAATCACCTTCATCACGGCTTTGCGGTCATCGGGTTCCCCATCCGTAACCACCAGTAGGGTTTCACCATTCAACTTTGTCTGACCGCTAGTCTTGCGCTGAAAATAGTTATTGAGGGCATCTTCCAAGACAGATGCCAAGTCTGTGCGTCCTGATGGCTCATTTTCCTGGAATACCTGCATGACTTTATTAGCTGTCACGCCATCATAGCGTCTGAAGCGACCCGAAAATAGGTAAATGGTAATGCCATCAGGATCAAATTCTTCGCATTTATTTGCTAAAGCCAGAGTAGACTCTTGCATAACATCCCAGCGGCTTTTGCCAGAATACTGGTCTCGGATGGACATACTGCCGCTTTTATCAATGATTAAGGTATAATCTCGTTTCTCTAGCATAAAAACGTTCCCAAATCTACTACAGTCCTTCTCAAGGGTATCAAACCCACCATTAGGCGATCGCCAAGTTTACGGTGGCGACAGTTGGTGAGCAGGGCTGTAGGGGCGGGTTTTACCGAAAACGTTTAACGTTTTGGTGCAAACTGCTGGCATTGTAGAGACGTTGCAGGCAACGTCTCTACAGCATTAGGATGCCAACTCAGATAAGGTTTCCTGAAGCGGCTGCCAACGGAAATAGCGCTCGCCTCCCATTTCAATTGCCACTTTCACCCGCTTCTCCTGTTTAGGCAACGCGATGAAATATTCCAGTTCTTGGCGCGACAGACTACTGCCCTCAATCAGCCACAAAACCATCCCTTTCGACTTAGGGGGTAGGGTTTCCAACTGATACGTCAGGATAGGCGGGATAAAGTAAACCTCACCCACCGCAGCGCTTTGACCGATGGTTTTCTTCCCCAGATGCGGCGGACGAACACCGTGAACACCCGTCAGATAAGCGGCTGGATCGCCCAATCCTTTCGCTGAAAGGGAAATCGTCGTATAACCCGTCGCCCGCAGTCGTCGCCGATAACGTCCTTCAAATCCTCCCTCCAAGGGAGCATACAATGCCAATGTGCCGGACTGTTCTAAATCCCGAATGAACGTCTTTCCGGTGGTGATCAGTGCCATTTATTTCTCCGATTCCGCCTTAAGTTTTGTTAATTCTTATGAGCCAATTATATAGGGATAGAGGGTTCATGGCACATCTAGCAAGAGGAGGCGATTGAAATCGCTGCTGGGTTATAACAGGGGTAGCGTTCCCCGGATTTGGTATCAGTTGGTGTATTGAATAGCGATCGCAAGACGTAAAAACCATGCCCTAAACGTAGTTGAAGGGTCAATTGTCGGGACGAAAGCCAACCACTGTAGGGGCGGGTTTAGGAACTAGCGCTCGCTTATTACCAATAACTCAACAACAAAACCCGCCCTTATGCATAAGTAGGGATTGTTAACCAACCACGGTAGGGGCGGGTTTAGGAACTAGCGATCGCTTATTACCAATAACTCAACAACAAAACCCGCCCTTATGCATAAGTAGGGATTGTTAGGATAAAGCCAGTTTTCCTAACAATTCCCGTCCATGGTTTCATTCAACTATCCCACTCCTCAAACCGATCCACAGGGTTCACCCAAAGAAACGCTACCGACGATGTATGATCTTCCGAGTGAATATCCGGAGGAACCCGGTTTGCCTGACGAATTCCATGATTGGCAAGCGCAATTGTTGAGCTTGACATTTTGCCCTCCCCACTATCCCCTTTCACAGATCTTTTATGCCAGCGACTTGAACATTTACTATGATGTGCATCATCCTCTGTGGCATAAACGTCCGGATTGGTTTGGGGTTGTCGGCGTGCCGCGACTGTATAATGATGTGGATATGCGCCTATCTTACGTGGTTTGGCAGGAGGGCGTCAATCCGTTTGTTGTCGTGGAATTGCTCTCACCTGGAACCGAGAGGGAAGACTTAGGAGAACAGGTAATCCCAGCGCCCAACTCCCAGCCGGAACAAGGTGAAGGAAATGGGCAAGAGAGTCAGCTTTCCACTGAAGATAAACCACCGCGAAAATGGCAGGTTTACGAGCAGATTTTACAGATTCCTTACTATGTCGTATTCAGTCGTTACACCAATCAACTACGGGTGTTTAAACTGAATGAAGCCCATTATCAAGAGTTAGAGGTACAGGATGGGCGAGTATGGATGAATGAGTTAGACTTGGGTTTGGGATTATGGCAGGGAGAGTTTCAAGGGATTAATCGCCTCTGGTTGCGTTGGTATGATGCTCAAGGAAACTGGATTCTGACGGAAGCGGAACGGGAAAGACGGCGAGCTGAACAAGAAAGACAGCGAGCTGAACAAGAGAGACAACGAGCCGAACAAGAAAGACAGCGAGCCGAAGCCACACAAGCTCGGTTAGATGCTTTGATGGAGCGACTGCGAGAATCAGGCATTGATCCCGATACCTTTTTCCAGGATCAGGGTTAAAATCAGTCGAGTCATTACAGTTAGCGATCGCAAGACGTAAAAACCATGCCCTAAGCGTAGTTGAAGGATAAATTGTCGGGACGAAAGCCAGCCACTGTAGGGGCGGGTTTAGGAACTAGCGCTCGCTTATTACCAATAACTCAACAACAAAACGGGTCTTCCGTACTTAGTGTGCTAAACTGTTAACATACTGTACCTAAAATCCAGAGTAGCAATTGTGAAAAGAGAAATGACAAAGCTCCTCAACTTACCAGGAGTCATGGTTGAAAAAATCCAAGAGACAGAAGGAACATTGATTTTATCGGTTAAAGTACAAAATAAAACAGCTAAATGCCCCCGCTGTGGTCATACTAG
>NZ_JAVJQN010000111.1:0-11953 GCF_040218245.1 Coleofasciculus sp. E1-EBD-02
TCGGATAAATTCTGCTGCTGCATCAGGATTGAGGCTATGAAGTGCCTCAGCAATCTGCACCACGGTTTCGGCTGAGGGATCTCGATTTTCGTGAAACCAGTGAAATACAACTGAACGATCAACCTTCAAAGTTACGGCTAGCTTGTTTTGACTGATGCCGTATGTCTCTAATGCTTGTCTGAGAGCTTTTCCCGCTTTTCCCATACCTCTAATCGTGTCAGAGGATGATCCGCAAGTAAATGTTGTTGGAACTCACAACATCTGGCAGAATTGATCTAGATGTTGTTGGAACCAACAACATGGTTGGGTATAAATCAGGTGAACTCAAATGCAAGCGTACTTTGTGCCGAATGACAATCAATTGCCCTCTGCTGAGGTTTCTATTCAGGCTTCCACTGATCCGGTTTCCGGGAAAGAATTTATTAAGGTGATGGTTATCGGTTCCCGTAAAGGGATCAACAGCATTATCAAAACCCTGCATCGCTTACGGTTTGCGGAGGTGAGGGAATGGAGTCCACCGATTCCTTATGGTGCTTCCGGAGAAATGATGAGTCTGTTGAGGCGACAGATCATGGTGGATTGAATCGTCGGTGTGATTCGTTGGCGCGATATAGCAGAAGGCAGAGGGCAGAAGGTTTATTATTGATTAAATTGAGAGGTTATCGGTAGCTATCATAGGGTACGGCAATGCCGTACCCCTACCCATCAATTATCCCTGAGATGGGGTAGGGGCACGATACCATCGTGCCCTGATATAGGTTCAAGGTTAAAATCAGACGATAATCACCTCGGCTATCGTCTGTTCTGCCAATCACAGACAGCGTTTGGCAAACTGAGGGATAAGGAAGGCGATCGCACAATCTAGAAGACTACCCATCCAATCCACTATGCCCAAACCTGTTATTCCCCGCATCGAGCAACTGAGAGTCAAAAACTATCGTGCTTTACGCGATCTTGAACTAAAAAATATTACACCACTGACCGTCTTCTTAGGTCCCAATGGCAGTGGTAAATCCACCATTTTTGATATATTCGCATTTCTATCCGAATGCTTTCAATTGGGTCTGCGTCGGGCTTGGGATCGACGGGGGCGGTTTCGAGACTTGCGAACTCGTGGGGCGGAGGGTCCCATATCCTTTGAGTTGAAATATCGGGAACAGCCACAAACTCCAGTTATCACCTACTACCTGGCAATTGACGAAGGTTCTCGTGGTCCTTACGTGGCTGAAGAATCTCTACAATGGCGACGAGAACAACAAGGTGCGCCATTTCAGTTTTTGAACTTTAAGGAGGGGACAGGTGAAGTCATCAGCGGTGAAATGCCGGAAAAAGAAGACGAACGTATTCCGCAACAGCTAGACTCTCCTGACATTCTCGCGGTGAATACCCTAGGACAATTCGCAAGTAATCCTCGGGTGAGCGCTCTGCGTCGATTTATCAGCGGTTGGTATCTGTCTTATCTTACAGCTGATCATACTCGTAGCACTCCCGAAGCTGGTCCTCAAGAAAGGCTCTCTGAAACAGGTGATAACCTGCCCAACGTCATTCAATATCTAAAAGAGCAGTATCCTGAGCAGCTCGATCAAATTCTGACAACCCTTACTGATCGGATTCCGCGCCTAGAAAGCATTGATGCCGAGATGATGCAGGATGGGCGACTGCTATTACAAGTCAAAGATGCCCCATTTCAAAGACCCATTTTGGCTAAATTTGCCTCAGATGGCACCCTGAAAATGTTTGCCTATTTGACTGTTCTCTATGATCCTGATCCACCTAAACTCATCGGCATTGAAGAACCAGAAAACCATCTTCACCCTCGTTTGCTACCTGAGCTAGCCGAAGAGTGCCGAACTGCATCTGGACAAAGCCAGTTAATGGTGACGACTCACTCACCTTACTTTGTTGATGCATTGCGTCCAGAGGAACTTTGGGTACTCTATCGTGATGAAGAGGGTTTCACTCAGGCGAAGCGTGCTGCCGATATGCGCGGTATTCCTGCATTTATGGCTGAAGGTGCAACCCTGGGTAATCTCTGGATGGAGGGGTACTTTGAATTTGGTGATCCGCTCAAAAACCAGGGTGCGCCTAAAACTAAACGTTAGTAGTTATGCTCAACATGACGGTATTACACTTAGAAGTTTTAGTTGAAGAATATTCTGCAAAAGTTGCCCTTGACAACCTATTGCCTAAAATTCTTCCCTCTGATGTTGAGTTTGAACTTCACTCGTTCCAAGGAAAATCGGATTTATTGAAGAAACTTCCTCAACGACTCAAAGGTTATCGCTCCTGGCTGCCAGATGATTGGCGGATTGTTGTCCTTTGTGATCGTGACAATGATGATTGCCAAGACTTAAAAAAAAGCCTTGAAGATTATGCCATTCTCAGTGGATTTACAACTAAATCCAGTACTGCAAGCCAACAATTCACCGTACTCAATCGCATTGCGATTGAAGAGCTTGAAGCCTGGTTTTTAGGAGACGCAATCGCTATCTGCCAAGCGTATCCCAAAATAGCCAAAAGTTTTGTTACTCAACAACGTTATCGTTACCCTGATGCAATTAAAGGAGGAACCTGGGAAGCTTTGGAAGCCTTACTAAAAGGGAAGGGATACCATCAAGGCGGCTTGAACAAGGTTAAAGCAGCGCGAACAATTTCTGAGTATATGCAACCTCGGAATAATCAATCGCCGAGTTTCCAGTGCTTTAACGCTGGAATACAAGCTTTTTTCAGAGAATAGTTGCACTTAAACTAAAAAAGGAAACAGGGAACAAGGAACAGGTAAAAGCAGTCCCTCGAACCATGTCCTCGAATGAAGTGAAGGAGAAGTAAAAGGTCAATGTATTTAATATCATTTTGACGAATTACGAATAAACCCTTATAATCCAGGAATTTCTGACAATTTGCCCTCGACTTCTTCAACCGAAAATCCCGTCATTTCTTGCCATTCTTCCACAGTAAAGTCATACCCCCGTTCTTTTGCCATTTTAATAAAGGCGTCTACGTTGGCGGCAGCTCTGAGTTCCTCTCTTAAAGCCGGGTTCGCTTGAGCATCTCGAAACAGCTTCGCCACTTGCTCCTTTGCCATTCCTGGTAACTCCTAATTTGACCAAATAATGCTACACTAGCAGACTTCCGACTCTAGGAAAAGCAAATTTTGTTAAATTTCTCAACGCTTTGGGAAACCACCGCTTAGACTGACACCGTGCTTATGGCAGGATAGCAATACACAGCTTAACAAGGCTTGGCAGGAGCAGCAGTTATGGTTAAGGGTAACCCAAAAGGATTTCTGGGACGCTTATTTCAACAATTTCGCAGCGTTGAAGGAAGTCGGATTTTCCATCGCTTTAAGACGATCCCAGGTCGCTTTCGAGCCATCCTACTGCGGTTCATCCCAGCGCGGTTTCTTTGGTTAGTTCCATTCCTACAAGATGAACTGAAACAGCGTGCGCCGAGTTTAGATGAACTCAAAGATCGCATGGCGGGTAAAACGAAACCCGGTGAAGGATTAGAAGCCGAAGGTGGCGTGGCGACAGAAGTCGTCGTTCCGCCAGGGGTAAAGTCCCTCTATCCGGAGTATCGCTGTGTTCGGGGAAATCCCCTTTACTGTGAATGGGTGCAACAAACCCTGCTCGAACAACCCGGTGCCAACTATTGTACTCAATGTGGATTTCCGACGCTGTTACCGCCAGAAACCAAAATTCGCGGACGTCGGGGAACCTATCAAATTGAAGGCTTTCTCAAAAATCGGGGTCGAGGTCGTCTTTATCAAGCCCTGCAACTCCCGACTCGTCAACCTGTGGTAATCAGGGAATACCTGTTACCCGATCGCTATTTTAATGTCCAAGAAAGTCAGTTACGCAAAGAAGCCTTTGTCAATCTCGCTGGCGTCACCTTGGCTGATGGGCGGGTGCAAGACTTTCGCCTCGTCTCTCCGTGGGACGCGATCGCAGATCCCCGGTTTGAACGCTGCTATTTAGTCAGTCAGGGGATCTTAGATACTTATCCTACCTTAGCCAGTTACGTGGCAGAAACTGGGGCAATGACCAGTTATCAGGTGCGACAAATCCTGGAACAAGTTTTGCAAAGTTTAGAATTTCTCCATGGACAAAAATTTCGTCTCCCGTCGGGTTTAGTCCAAGAGGGACTCACCGATGGCAATATCAGTTTAGATAGTTTACTGATTGTTCCCACTTTCCAAGGCTTTTTTATCTATTTGTGTGACCTCCTCTTGTGGGAAGGACGATTTGATCCGCCCTTACTCGAACGTCCTTTATTATCTGCCAAAAAGGATTTACAAGACTTGGGGTATGTGGCATTTTATCTTTTAAACGGCGGTACTCATGATCCGGTTACGCTTCAACCCTTTAATCCCCGGATTACCAAGCATTGGCCCCTAATCCAACCCGTGTTTAAAGACTATGTTTTATCCCTAATTGGCATTGGTACCTCATCCTTTGAAACCGCCGAAATTGCCCGCCGTGCTTTATTACAATTGCCCCCTGAACCGCAAATTATCCCCCCCTTCTCCCAACCCGTAGCTGAAGCCGACGCGAAGAAAAAGAAAAGGCGGTGGTGGCGTCCACGGTTATTCGGGCTACTTTTGCTACTGCTGTTGTTAGGATTATTAATCTGGTGGCTATTCGGCAGAAATCAACCTCAAACCGCCATGGAAACTGAACCATTTCCCTGCTGTATTGAACAAGTATCTGGAATTCCCACAGGAACGTTTACCTATACAGCAGAAGCATACGGAGCGTGGGATTATATCCTAGAGCAACCCAATTTAATTGCCAAGGATACCACCTTGGCAGGTGAATTATACCAGCGTCAACCGAAATTAGAGTTAAACTATCAACCTGTACCCTCTTGGACAGACGCGATCGCACAGGTTCGGGAGGAAGACGCCGAGTTTGCGATCGCGACTCCCATTAATCGGTTAGGATTTGCCTTAGACACAGAAGAAGTGGCTCATGATGGCTTAGTTGTCTTTGTCGCCTTCAGTTATGCACAACGGGAAAACAGCTTACCCGCCGCCTTAAATGGGCAAATTAGCTTTGAGCAATTACGCTTACTCTACACCGGAGAAATTACCAATTGGCAAGAATTAGGAGGACCCGATCTCCCGGTTCAACTCTATGTTCCTCCCAGTGATCAAGCCATTGAACTGTTTAAGCAGCGGGTTCTGCGAGAGGATACGAATACGAGTAATATTGCCGAATTTGAAGCACTTCTGCAACAAAGTAACCAACCGAGTCGCTCATTTGCCAATTTAGGTCGTCCGCCGATTATCCGCACCCAAACCTTTGAGACACTGCGACAAGTAATTCGGGATTTTGAGGGGCGAAACATTGGCGCGATCGGATTTGATTCTTTGAGTAAAGTCTTAGGACAATGTTCAGTCTATCCCCTAGCCATCGTGGACGGAGAAAATGATGCGATTTCACCCTTAGTACAAGATAACCGACAACCGATTACTCCGAACACAGATTTATGTAATGCTAAAGGGAGTTATGGAGCCAATGTGGAGGCATTTATTAGCCAAACCTATCCCTTAGCCTATCCCTTAGCCGTTATTTATCCGAGAGATAATAGCCGTCCCCCCATTGGCACAAAGTTTGCTGAAATTCTCAGAACTGAACAGGCGCAATGTTTATTGTCTAAAACCGGATTAGTCCCACTGCGACCCTATCTGGATTCTACCTACTGTACTCAGGAATTGGACAGCGCTGAACCTGATAACGGATGAATAAGTTGAGCAAACTTCACCTTATCTTAATCGCTCTTGGTCGGAAATCACCACAACTGAGGTACAGCCTTAAGCAAGATCCCCGACTTCTTGGAGGAGTCGGGGATCTGTCTGTGTACCTCACTTACTTGAAGGCTATCTGAATCAAACAGAGATTTTTGAAGCAAATTCTTCCAGGGTTGCCCATTCATTATCTATCTCGCTAGAGGATGTTAAGGAAATGAAGAACCCTTCTATCTCCTTCCAGGCAGACTCCTGGAATTGAGGAACATTATCGGGTATTTTGATAGTATTTTGATCCTCATAAAACGGGAATTGGCTGAAGTGAGTGCTATCATATAACCGATACTTTAGGTTATTTGCCGCCGCCTGTTTTTTCTCTAAGGTTACTAGACTGTGGTTTATTGTCTTCACTGTTTCTTGCTGTCCATCACGTTGGATTCTAGCTACTTCGGCAATTGTTTGGTAATCTTTTAAGCCCTCACGAGAATAAAATGTTAACCCTACAGTTTCGGAATTTTGCTCCTGTTGAATCATCTCGTTAAAATTGGCTCGAATGACCTGGCGAATTCTATAGAATAATTCCATTTCTCAACTCCCTTGCTATGAGTGGCACTGCTTTTAGGTGCTAGTTGTTTACATTTCTTTACCCATTATGTTAAATCTACCTAAAAATAATTTTGTGTTTACAAACTCTTCACAAAAGTCGCTTGTCATTTGTCATACTCGCTTCGCGAGAAGCAAGCTACGTCATTCGTCAGTAGTGAGGGCTTTAGCCCTCTCCAGCTATGCGTTAAAGCACTAAAGTTATACTCGTAGGGTGCGTTAGGCAAATTTCGAGATTAACAGTTATTAATTCAGAACATAAGTACGCCGTAACGCACCAGATTTAATTAAGCCACCCAGAATGTGCTAATAACCATTGATATTGTTGGGCAAAAGCATCATTCTTGTCAGGAAAAATTGAGTAAAGGGCGACCCGATTAAATTGAATGAACACCGTTGTGAATTTGTGCAAGCGGGTCGCCCCTACAGGATAACCCAAGGTGATATATTCTCAATTAAATACTTAGTTAAGGTGCGTTACGCTACGCTAACACACCCTACATATAAATCCTTTGCGTAAATCCTATTAGTATTAATCTGGCATATCCAATAAGTCTGGCACGGTGACAAATTGATAACCACGCTGTTTCAGTTCAGTAATCAACTTTGGTAAAGCTTCTACTGTTTTAGAGCGATCGCCCCCGCCATCGTGTAATAAAATAATACCACCCGGTTGCGCGTCTTCAAGAGCGTTATCGATTAATTTTGGCACAGTAATCCGGCGACTTTGCCAATCTTTTGTATCGGCTGACCACATAATTACAGCATACTTATTTTGGTGAGCATAGCTCACTAAGCCGTTATTTAAAATGCCAGCAGGCGGTCTAAATAACGCCGTTTTGACGCCAGTGAGTTGATGAATTAAAGTAGCGGTTGTCTCCAGTTCCTGTGCCGCCGCCGATGGACTGTACTGATGATAGTGATGATTCCAAGTATGGTTACCAATGGCATGACCTTCAGCCACAATTTGTTTCATAAGCTGGGGATGATTCTTAACCGTCTTACCGACAACAAAAAAGGTGGCTTTGATATTTTCTCGTTTGAGAATGTCTAAAACTTGGGGGGTTGTCTGGGATGAAGGTCCATCATCAAACGTGAGGGCAATCACTTTGGCGTTATCCTTGAGGACACGAGAATGAAGGGTTTTGCCTTGAAATTCTACTGGCACAGAAAAAGTTAAGCGTTTGGCTTCTTCCTCTGCCAAGTGAACCAACATTTTTTCATAGATATCTTTTTCATCTCCAATTAAACCATTGATTTGCAAACTCTGGGAATTAGAGCGTTCTTGTTGGTTCAATTTAGGACTAGGAATCGTTAGCTTTGGGTTAACTGAACGAGCAACGGATACACTCAAACTTGCAATAAAACCAAGTGTGGCAGCGATTAAACTAATGGATAATCTGTACTGCCAAACTAACTGACAAGGGTTTGCCACCTTTAATCTCCTTCACTCCTCTGAATACACAGGCGGCACGTCATGGTTGTTTATTTTTAGATTATTCTTGTTGCAGAATAATCCAAGCGGCGGGTTAATCTATCGCCAGACATAAATGTCTAAGCGTAGATCAACCCGCTTGATAAATTCTGATGCTAAACCCTGCGTCTCAATCGCTAAACGCAACCATTCCTAGGGATATTCAGTTCGCTGTAGGGCAACTGGATACCGAAATCCGCCTTAGTGTTAATGATTCTTTTGTTAGTTACGACGCAAATGGCAGTATATCCGGGATAAAGGATTAGTTTTTTTGAGTGGGGGGGTGTAGCAGAAGGTAGTGGCGTGGCACACCTTAGCAAGATGAATTAGAATTACCCGGAAACTGTAGGGGCGCAAAGACTTGCGCCCGATTCAATGGTCAAATCTAATCCACAATTTTAGCTGTGCCACACCAGTAGAAGGTTTAGGAAGGTAATGCTTTTAGGCAAGCTTTTATGCGTTAGTTGGCGATAATGCTTTTTTATGGTATGCACTAATAATTCTATCGGTAACTTCAGGAATTGTTAATCCATCCGTATTAATTTCGATCGCGTCAGCAGCTTGACGCAGGGGGGCTAAGGTACGAGTGCTGTCACGCTGGTCTCGTAATTGAATATCCGCTTCTAGCTGTTCTAAACTGACAGTACCTTGGTCTTCGTCTTGAAGATCTTGCAAGCGTCGGCGTGCCCGTTCTTGAACCGAGGCGGTGAGAAAAATTTTCAGTTCGGCGTCTGGGAAAACATGAGTCCCGATATCTCGCCCTTCAGCGACAACACCACCCTTAGACGCCCAGCGCTGCTGCTGTTTGACTAATTCGTGACGCACAACCGGGAGCGCCGCGATCGCAGAAACATTGGCGGTAACATCTAACGAGCGAATCGCCTGGGTGACTTCTTTGCCATCAATCCACACCCTCAAACTTTGGGGTTGGGAACCACTACTGATCAAGGATATTTGACATTGACTCACCAATTCCGCGATCGCAGGTTCATCAGTAAAATCAATTTCGGCTTGCAGCACTCGCCACGTCACCGCCCGATACATGGCTCCCGTATCCAGATACATTAAGCCTAATTGCTGCGCCACTAACCGAGTCACCGTGGATTTCCCCGCCCCCGCCGGTCCATCAATGGCAATAATCGGTTGGCGATTTCGCAGCAAGATATTATCAATTAATCGAGTTGAACCCAGACGAGCCGCGATCGCGAGTAATCCTTGATCTTCTACTTGTTCTAAGGGGGTCAAGGTTGTCGGATGGACTAATTCGATGTACTCGACTTGAATCTCCTCAATCAAGCTGAGTTCTGAGGTAACAGCAGCAATTAAGGCGGTGCGATCGCGCTCCCCAGCTTGGAACACATTTTGGGCATTTTGTAAACCCTTGTAGAGAATCGGAGCTTGTGCCTTTTGTGCTGATGTTAAATACTGATTACGAGAACTATAGGCAAGACCTGACGGTTCACGGGCGATCGGACAAGATACGATAGTGACAGGCAAATTTAGATCCGCAACCAAGCGGCGAATAATCGCCAATTGTTGAGCATCCTTTTGACCAAAATAAGCGCGATCGGGTTGAACTAGATTTAATAACTTAGTCACCACCGTCGCCACCCCCTGAAAATGACCCGGACGAGAATGACCACATAATATAGAAGTCATGGCTGGTGGGGGCATAACTTGAGTGAACTCCGTCGGGGTGCCTGAATCGGATGGGTCATCACCATACAACTCCACGGCTGTGGGCGCAAAAATCACATCAACTCCCGCTTGTTCACAAAAGCGTTGATCCTCCTCCAACTGACGCGGGTATTGCTGCAAATCTTCCCCAGGTCCAAACTGGAGTGGATTGACAAAAATGCTGACAACGACAATAGCATTTTCGCGTCTTGCCCGCTCGATTAAGCTCAAGTGACCGGGGTGCAACGCCCCCATCGTCGGCACTAAACCGACGGTTTTTTGGGTTCGATGACGTTCTAAGTGGCAGCGCAATCCCGCGATTGTCGTAAACAGACGCATGAGAGTTTAGTGGTTGGATCTTAGATCGATGTTAGCAATTTTGTCATTGGTCATTTGTCCTTTGTCATTCGTCCTTTGTTATTCGTCCAAGCGAAGGATCGGTCAGGGCGGGTTTTGCAGAAACGTTACCATCAATAACCACACATCAAGTTCCTAAACCCGCCCCTACACACTCAAAACTATTCCCTAGTGCAATTCGTCAGAAATAACGCCAACAGCTAATATCTCCCCCAGCTTCCCCAGCTCCCTCTGCTCCCCCTGCTTCATAATATCTACGAAGCTGCTCAAGTATTTTTACGCCCGCTGCACTAGTAGTTATCTAAAACCTCAATCCGTACAGGTGCCACACCCGTCCTAATCAATCCTAGGACTCTGGCGGCGGCGGCAGAAAGGTCAATGACTCGCCCTCTGGTATAGGGTCCTCGGTCATTAATCCGCACGATAACGGAACGACCATTATTTAAGTTGGTGACTCGCACGTTAGTACCAAAGGGTAAGCTGCGATGAGCGGCGGTTAGGGCGTTTTGATTAAATCGCTCACCACTGGCGCTGCGGTTTCCATGAAAGCCAGGACCATACCAGGAGGCAATACCCTTAACCTGGAAACGTACTGGACCCAAGGCGACTTGGGCGATTGTTTGGGCTTTGGGTTTCCCCTCAATTTGGCGTAGGGGGGGAGCATTACCCATCAAGCGTCGCAGTCGGTTCGTGGCTTGTCGGGCATCTTCGGTTAGGTTTTCGGTGGTATCGGGCAGAATGGTGTTTTCGTTAACTTGCACCAACTCCTGGTCGTTTACCTGGATGCTGTAGCAGTTACACGACTCATTCCAACGAACTGCGATCGCGTCTGCATCAATATTATCCCGATGCAGTTGATTGAGTTGAGCCGCAACTGCTGTCGCCCGCCCTACGGCATCATCTGGATTGGCATTACTGGTCGAGGTGACACTGGGCGAGGCAATATTATCCAGTTGGTCTGCCTCTGAGGATTGATAACCAGACACCGTTTTTGATGAGGAATACTCAGGTTCAGCGTCATTTCCCAGAGCCACTTCTCCCACTTTGGTGTCATTATTAGCAGTTGCAGGAGAACCTAAGAACGTCAGGACAGGGATGTCGCGCACATACAGAGTAGCCGCCTGACGCCCATCGAGTGAATAGGCATGAATTTTAGCAATGATTTCTTCTGCTTCCCCAACTTGAGCCGTTGGGGATTGAAATTCTCCCACTTTTACCACCTCTGGCGGCTGAGGGGTTGGTTGAGAGGAGGTGGAGGGAGTTGTTTGCCGAGAGTGTAGCGCTTGAGCGGGAGTCAAGTTGCCCTCAGAACCTTGGTCAACTGCCTGAGCTTGGTTAGCCGGATGGAATATCACTGTGCTGAGGGCTGTGGTTAAGACGGTAACAGTGAGACCACTCAAAATTCGCTGATTCATAAGCCTAGATCAAAAGCCTCTAGAATTCTACGTTTAGGGTTATGGATGGTGATGCAAGAGGATTAAGAAAAACCGTCTGCAACTCATACTCATTTCGATTTCGCTCTATTTTTATGGAACTGACACAGACTAACACGAAGTTTTGGGTTTGGGGATCAGTGATTTTTGGGAATCAGCGATAAGATTTTCAAAAGTGCGATATTATCGAGTTTGCCCTAAAGCCTGATATGACAAGGATTTCCCGCTTTTACCCCTCTCAGGGAATTTACGAGTTTCTTAACAAAAGTTTACAATAGAGGCAACAGACCTCGACCATCGCGGCGAACGTTTTCCATCAATGCTGTAGGGGCGGGTTTTACCGATAACGTTTTGGCTCTAGGCTTTGCCGGGATCAACCTGTAAAATATCCGAGGGAGGAAAACAAAGGACACCCTCACAACTTTGGTTGGGGCGGGTTGATTCACATCAAGGTGGCAAAAAAACGATAATAGTGAAACCCGCCCCTACATTCCTCGGTGGGAACGGGTTGAGTCACATCGGGGTTAACTAACAGTCGGTAAATATCTAGACAATTAGTGACATAACTAGACATTTTCTATGATATAATCAGGCAATGTCTAGTTTAACCCCCCAAGAAGCAGCCACTCGACTAGGTGCCACAGTCTTGCACTTTGCACC
>NZ_JAVJQN010000113.1:0-27207 GCF_040218245.1 Coleofasciculus sp. E1-EBD-02
AATCCTCAGGGGACGGGGGTCAGGCATGGCTAAGGTTGTTATGAGTGCAATAGTTTGATTAGGTCATCCAGTTTTTTTGGCTTCATTGTTCCATTTTACCCTAAGATGAGCTGCTCAAGTATTTCTGCCGCGCTGCACTAGCTTAATTTGACACGGATTGGCAATGCCGTGCCCCTACAAATACCCTTAACCTAATACATTAATCAAGTGAACAATCCCCTATCGCCTAAATTCAAATCAACAAAGCATTAAAAAGATAGCCAACGCTAATAATTCCCATCGTCATCAACGCAATAAAAACAGCCAATAACTCAGGCTGTAATACCTTCCGAAGAATCACCATTTCCGGCAACGATAACGCCGTAACCGCCATCGTAAACGATAGAACCGTCCCCAAAGGCAACCCTTTATTCACCAACGCCTCAGTAATCGGTAAAACCCCAGCAATATTAGCATAAAGCGGCACGCCCATCACCACCGCGATCGGTACCGCTAACGGATTTCCCGCCCCCGCCCACTGGGTAATAATATCGGCAGGAACATACCCGTGGATTCCCGCCCCAATCGCAATTCCACCCACCACATAAAGCCAAACAGATTTAACAATTTCACTCGCCGAATAATAACCCTGTTCCCATCGTTCTTTCCAAGTCAGTTCCATATCATCGCCCTGATCCTGATCAGACTCTGACCCTTGGCGAGACTTCTGCAACGCCCAGACAAACGGTTCCACCCACTTTTCCAGGTGTAGCATCCCAATAATATAACCCGCCGCGATCGCTAATCCTACCCCAAAGGCAATATAGATCACCGTTGCCTTTAATCCAAACAATCCCCATAATAAAATAACCGCGACTTCATTCACCATCGGCGCAGCAATCAGATAGGAAAACGTGACTCCCAACGGTACACCCGCCTCTAAAAAGCCAATAAATAACGGCACAGCGGAACAGGAACAAAACGGCGTGATAATGCCAACTGTTGCGCCTAAACCATTGCCAAAAATCGTCCGCCTGCCACTAATCCAATAGCGAATCTTTTGCGGATCGAGAAACGTTTGCACCGTTCCCACGATAAAACTAATCACGATTAATAGAGTCAGCACTTTGGGAACATCGTAGAAAAAGAAATGCAGCGCTGATCCCAAAGACGAATGCAACGGTAAACCCAAAAGTTTAGTTACAATTTGAGTAGATAACCAATCAAAGGGATAAAATACATCAACCATAAACTTATCCTTGGTTAGGTGTTAAGCTGTTCGGCACTTAAACCTTAATGTCTCGCTTCGCGAGTATGACAAATGACAAATGACGAATAACAAATGACAAATGACGAATGACAAATGACAAATGACAAATGACAAATGACAAATGACAAATGACTTAAGACTGCAACAACGGTTTAATTTGTTCTGGAGACATCACCTTTCCCTTACTCACCACTTTGCCATTAACAGCCAAAGCTGGAGTAGACATAACCCGCCGTTTAGCAATCTCCACAGGGTCAGTAATCGGCACGATTTCAGCCGCGATATTTAAAGACGCGATCGCACTTCGGGCATTTTCCTCTAATTGATGGCATTTTTTACAACCCGTTCCCAGAATTTCTACTGTCAGCGTATCCATACTTAACACCTCATAAGAATTGGCATCGTGATCAAATAGTCCAGCCTTGTCTTCACCGTTATAATCAACATCCTTAAAGACAACACACTGGCGTTCTTCACCCAACCGTTGAGCATTTTCTTGACACTGATTGAGCAAAGGCAAAAGTTCTGCTCGTAGCTGTTGCAATTGCTGGATATTATCTTCAATTTGCTGAACTTTTCTCAGCAATCGCTGATAAACTTCACCACAAGACAAAGACTGTCCATCTTGCAATACCAGTAAATCTTTAATTTCGTCCAGGCTTAAACCTAACCCCTTCGCCCGACTAATAAAGGACAACCGTTCAATATCCTGGTCATCAAACAAGCGATATCCAGCCTCGGTACGTTTCGGACTCGGAATCAATCCAATCCGTTCATAAAAATAAAGGGTTTGGGGATTAAGTCCCAACTTACGCGCCACTTCACCAACTTGAAGCATATTGCCCCAGCTCATATCAGAATCCAGTGCCTTAATCATAAAGCTTATACCTAGGTATAAGGTCAAGCCCTAGCTGGAGAATATAAATAGCTCCCCTCTCCCAAGCTTGGGAGAGGGGTTGGGGGTGAGGGCGCTAAGTTCGTAGTAGCCACTTTAGTGCCAGAAGCGCTAAAGCGCTTACTACAAACTCTAAAGTCAGTGCCATTTAACTTAACTCAATGCATCAATTAACTGAACAACTCGCTCTTTAATCTCATCTCGTACTCGCCGAAACGTCTCTATCGGTTCACCCGCCGGATCATCCAATTGCCAATCCTGAAACACCTCCCGCAATATCCAAGGTTCAGGCAAATTTACCCCACACCCACACAAAGAAATCACAGCATTATAATCTTCAGCCTTAAAATCACTCAACGGCTGAGACACTTGATCACTAATATCAATCCCAACTTCCGACATCACCTTAACCGCCGTAGGATTCACCTCAGACGCCTCCAACCCCGAACTCGTCACCGCAACTTTTCCCTCTCCTAACGTGCGAGCAAATCCTTCTGCCATTTGGGAACGACAGGAATTTTTTTTGCAAACAAACATCACTTGTTTCATGGTAATCCTGACTACTAATTTTCGTTGGTTTACTACAATCTAATCCCTGAGACACCAGCCGACACTAAGTTCAGAAAAATCACCGCTATTCCTGTCTATCCCTTAATATTCAGAAATAACAATAAGGCTCTGACTTGTCTTTCCACTTCATCGCGAACTTGGCGAAATGTCTCTATCGGTTCATCATGGGGATCATCTAATCGCCACTCGTAGAAAGTTTCCTTTATTAACCACTCCTCCGGTAAATCTTTACCACAGTCACACATCGATATCACAGCCGGAAAGTCTTCAGCATTGAAATCACTCAACAGTTTAGACTGGTGCTGACTAATATCAATACCCACCTCAGCCATAACCTGAACCGCCAGTGGATGAACCTGACTCGCTTCCAGTCCAGCACTGGCGAAGGAAAATTTCCGATTCTCATCTAAAAAGCGAGCAAACCCTTCTGCCATTTGGGAACGGCAAGAGTTTTTTTGACAGACAAAAATCACTCTTTTCATGGGTCAATAACAGCATGAAGGATAGTGAGTTTAAGGACAAGGGAAACCTGTTATTAGCTCATATCATTTGTTATTGGAATAAACAATGACACGGAGAATAATTAGTAAGGGCTAACACAACGCGGATCACGCAATGTTGCCTTTTCCGGTTCCCGTGGAAACCACATCGCCGTTCGCTTACAAAACTCCACCAACATCAACATCACAGGTACTTCAATTAACACCCCAACAACCGTCGCCAACGCCGCCCCCGAATTCAAACCAAACAGCATCACCGCCGTCGCAATTGCCACTTCAAAATGATTACTCGCGCCAATTAACGCTGCAGGTGCAGCATCTTCATAAGCCAAATTCAACTTCAACGCCGCCACATAAGCGATAAAGAAGATAAAATTCGTCTGAATAAACAACGGTACAGCAATCAGCAAAATGTGCAGCGGGTTATTAATAATCAGTTCCCCCTTAAACGCAAACAACAGAACCAACGTAATTAAAAGCGCCGCAATCGAAATCGGACTCAGATACTTAATAAATCGCCGTTCAAACCACTCTTTGCCCTTATGTTTAAAAATCCAATACCGACTATACATCCCCGCCGCCAACGGCAACCCCACATAAATCAGTACCGATAAGACAATCGTTTGCCAGGGTACACTTAAATTATTCGCCGCTAATAACCATCGTCCCAACGGCGCATACAGAAACAACATGACCAGTGAATTCACCGCCACCATCACCAAGGTATGTCCTTGATTACTGTAAGACAGATATCCCCACATCAAAACCATCGCCGTACAAGGGGCAATCCCTAATAATATTGCCCCAGCGATGTAAGAATTTGCCAAAGTAACCTCCGCCCCGCGAATAATCTCCGTTTCCGATAGCAAAGGCTGAAATAACCAACCCAGGAAAAACTGGGCAAAAACCACCATCGTGAACGGTTTAATTAACCAATTCACCACCATGGTTAAAATCACGGGTTTCGGCGCACGGACTGCCTGAGTTGCTTGGGTGAAATCAATTTTCACCATAATCGGATACATCATGAAAAACAGGCAGATGGCGATAGGAATGGATACCTGATAAATACTCATGGAATCCAGTGTCACTGCCACACCGGGGAATAATTTTCCTAGAACGATACCTGCAAGAATGCAAAGTACCACCCAAACGGTGAGATATTTTTCAAAGAAACTGAGTTGACCCCCAACTTGGGGTGGCGAGGATGTGGCGTTAGATGAATTAGTACTCATAGGAATGACTCAAAATGCAACCGTTAATGGTTAAAACTTTTTCTGTTTGCGTAACAACTCACCAAGGGTGAGATTAAATTCAGCTTTGCCGTCAAAGACAGTGCCTACCTTGTTTTGAAAGAAATGCACGTTAGCTAGGTGATATCCCTCGTCTGGTAGCGGTATATAGCCAACCGAACTAACAATTTCTGGGGCGTTCTCCAGGTAAAACGCCACAAATTCTCCTAACGCTGGGTTTTTCTGGGCAGCCGCCGCGTTAACGTAGATAAACAACGGTCGAGTTAGGGGTTGATAGGTTGCATCCTCAACGGTTTGACGTGAAGGCAAGACAGCCCCCTTGCCACTATCGACCGCGATCGCTTTTAATGTATCTTGATTGGTTTCGTAATAGGCTAAACCAAAATAGCCCAATGCATTGGGGTCTCGATTCACTCCCTGTGCCAGAATTTCATCATCCTCACTGGCGGTATAATCGCTACGACTCGACCCCGCTTCACCGACGATGGCTTCGGTAAAGTAATCAAACGTACCAGAATCTGTCCCCGGACCATATAAAATTAGCGGTTTCTGGGGAAAAGACTCCCGTACTTGATTCCATTGGGTGATTTGGCGTTGGGCTTCGGGTGCCCAGATTTTTTTCAACTCTGCTACCGTGAGACTCTCTACCCAATCATTTTCGGGATTTACCACAACAGTAATCGCATCAAAGGCAACGGGGAGTTCAATATAAGCCACCCCTGCTTGTTTGCAGGCTGCCATCTCATCGGCTTGAATCGGGCGAGAGGCATCATTAATATCGGTTTCGCCAGCACAGAACTTTTTAAACCCACCCCCTGTACCCGAAAAGCCCACGCTGACATTGACAGGCGCTTTTGTCGTGGCATTAAATGTCTCCGCAACAGTCTTCGTAATCGGATACACCGTACTCGAACCATCGATTTCAATCGGTTGGGGCAACTGTGACTGGACTTGGGAACAGGCGCCCAAGAGTGCCGTAACCGTCGCAATTAGCGCCAGTTTTGTCTGTGGCAGAATTTGTGGTCTGGGGATAACCTTCATTGAACTCGACCCCCTTCTAGAACTATGGGATTACTTTTATCATTTCAAAAAAAATTGATTTGTCAAGCCCTTATATTCAGAATTGAGGCGATGTAGAGCAGTAGCCAAGACTCCGGATGCAGGAGACAGAAGGCAGAAGGCTGATTCTAGCAATCCTCCAAAAAAAGTTGATACCAGACAATTGTAGAGACGCGCCATGGCGCGTCTCTACACCCCTACGCCCTTGAACCCCAGGTATTACTCTGAACAGGGACGACCGGCTAAAATGGGGCTAAAGCGGCGATATTCTGCCAAATATTGTTCTAACAGCACAAATTGAGGCAAATTCAGGCTGTAATAAACCCAACGCCCTTGCTGACGGGCGCGAACCAAGCTAGCTTCTTTGAGAGTTTTCAAGTGAAAGGATAACTTCGACTGACTCACCTCCAGCACTTCGCAGAGTTCACACACACACAATTCCTGTTCTCGCAACAGTTCCAGTAGTTTGATCCGAATCGGGTCAGATAGAGCATGGAAGCTGGAAGTAATCAGGCTCAGATTGGTCGGGGAGGCGGTGACTTGCATCAACTTTTCTTGAAACATCCCCTTAATTTTAGCCCGGTTTCCAGGTAGAGACGTGGCGGTTGCTATATAGTGACGCGGCTTACCCTGGAAAACCGTAGGGGCGCACGGCGCATTGGTGTCAACTTAAGGTAAAAAAAGAGACTCCTAGGCGTGGAACGATGGCGATCGGGGGAAGCAGGGGGAGCAGGAACACTTCAGACAATCGCGTCTATCCTAGAATTAATAGTCATTCTCCAGTTGAGAGTAATCACAGATGGTACAATTTGAACCACTTTCCCGTCTACCCACGAGCCAAGAACTACCCTGCTCCGATGATACCCCTGTGGATAATGAACTCCAAAACCTAATTCCCAACTTACTTCTTTCTATTTTGGCGTTCATCTGGCAAGACCGCCAAGATTGGTTTTTGGGCGTAGATATGGGCATCTACTACCTCTACGAAAACAAACGCCAACCTGCACTCGTACCCGACGGTTTTTTGAGTATCGGTGTACCGAGGCGCTCAAGCGAATCAGGACGACTCAGCTATGTCTTATGGGAAGAAAACAATATTCCTCCTATTCTGGCAATAGAAATTGTCTCCAAAAAATACAACGATGAATATGGAGATAAAAAAGACAAATATACTCAGTTGGGAGTGCTTTACTATGTGATTTACAACCCCAGCCACTGGCAAAGAGATGAACATCAACCCTTTGAGGTGTATCGTTTAGAACAGGGAGAATATATTTTACAAACCGGGGAACCCTACTGGATGCCGGAAGTCGGTTTAGGGATTGGTCGAGGTCAAGGAACCTACGTAGATTGGACAAGGGAATGGTTATTTTGGTACGACGAACAAGGTAATCTTTATCCACAACGGGCAGAACAAGAACGTCAACGGGCAGAACAAGAACGTCAACGTGCAGAACAAGAACGTCAACGTGCAGAACAAGAACGTCAACGGGCAGAACAAGAACGTCAACGTGCAGAACAAGCGCTGCAACAAACCGTAACTCGACTCTTCTCCTTAGGTCTAAGCCTAGAACAAATTGCCACAGCTTGTAATCTTTCCGTAGAAGAAGTCAGAGCTATTCTTGAGTGATATTAGAACATTCGTAGTTCGTAGTAAGGGCTTTAGCCTAAACACCTTATGCCACACCAGGAAACAATGGATTAGAACTATGCAGACAAGCCAAAACTGCGTACACAGGTAGATCACCGACTTCTCCAAGAAGTCGGTGATCTTGCTTACTTTACCTCACTTTTAGCAGCAACCGCCGCCAGTGTAATGCCAGGTGGAATCAGTAATCAGAATATCTTTTGACATCGCCAGGTTAGCGGCTGTTTTATCACACACCGACGCCGGAACACCTTTTTGCAGAACATGACCCGCGTTATCATCAAAAACGTCTTTATTTCCCTGATAAATCGCTGTTTTTCCGGTGAAAATGCAAGCACCATCTTCCGGAATCGGCACTTTGAATGCCACAGAATCTAAACTTTCCAGCAGCAACGGCTGATCTAACTGATAACTTTGACAATCCAATAGCCGATAAGGACGCCGCGCCCGGATTTCGACTTGACCAAACCCAACATGAACCAGATGTTGAATATACTCGTTGTAGGTTAAAGCACCCGATAAGCACATTGCCCTTAACCGTTCATCTTGGCGTAAATGATCAGGAATCGGACGGGTGGCGATGGGGTCACTCATAATCAAGCGTCCGCCAATTTTTAACACCCGATAGGCTTCTTGCAAGGCTTTAGTTAGGTCTGCGGGTTCAAAGATATTAAATAGACAATTTTGAGCAACGACATCAACCGAAGCATCGGGTACAGGGAGGTCAAAGGCATCGCCTTCACGAATGTCGATAAAACTTGGGTCAAACCAAGGATTATCTTGAGCCGCGCTAGCTAGGTTACGAGTCGCTGCTTCCCGCATCGCCTTGACGGGATCAACGGCAATGATACGACCCGGACGCCGGGAAAAATAGGCAAATTGCAGGGCTTCTAAACCGCCACCCACGCCCAAATAGAGTACCGTTGGCTCGTTTATCAGTTCCGCCGGATGAACGGTGGTTCCACAACCATAGTTCATTTCCTGCATTTGCTGGGGAATTTTCAGTCCGGGAAGTTGCAGGGGAGAACTCTGCACACAACATAACCCCACTTCCGGGGTTTGGGCGACTTCACTGTAGAATTCTGCGGTTGTTTCTAGATACGTCATAGTGTTTGTCCTTGGTCATTCGTCATTTGTCATTTGTCCTACTCGCGCAAGCGAGAAGCAAGCTACGTTTTTTGTTATAGAACATAGAACAGGGAATCAACACAGTCAAAATGAATGGATATTGACAGAGTTTATCCATTAAACTTGTCCCTACCGACCCGACGCATTTCTGGGCTTGCCAACACCAACATCTTCTAGTGAACTGAAGTTGAATTAATTTTTGCTGAGAATCCGCTAAACTTTAAGCGGTTGCCATGGCTTCCTCAGTGTCTGGAAGAGGGGGACGCAGACACAGATAAACCAGTGAACCGATTAACGGTATCAGGGAAACCGCCCAAAATAGGGTGGGATTATTGATGCCGCGTCGTGCCATATCATCGCCTACCAGTGCTGGGAAAAGCAAGCACAATAGGCAAAAGTCCAGGCTCATCACATGGATAAAACGGCTGGTTTGCCACTGCTGGACAAAGTTTGCCCAATCGCCGTTGAGGATGCCAAATCCTAGTAATACCAAGGTGCCAAGAGTGAGAACAGCACCTAACCAACGAGAATCGAGAATACTCAGGATGATAGTTTTTGAGCCAGGAAATTCGGGATTGGGTTGACGTAAGGCGAGATAGGGGAGTAAGGCGAATGCCCCCACACCAAAGGAGACGGTAGCAAACAGCCACGCGGGGATTTTTTGCCCTCGTCCATCAATAAACACGAAGCAGGCGTATGCTAGCGGTAGTATGCCCATGATGTTGAATAGAGCAATAATTAGGGGATTAATCCCATCCCAGTTGCCTGTGGAAAGATTGGTAATCAGGTCAAAGGTGTCGGGTTGCTGGGGAGGCGCAAACAGAAAGGCATAAGCGAGAAAGCCAACCCAGAGTATCCAAAAACCAAGTTGTCTGAGCATAAGTCATGATTGGGAGTGCAAGTCCACCGGGTATCTTGTGCATTATCGCATGAATCGATTGGGGCGGTTGGTTTTGGGTTAATACACCTTTGTCACAAAGCCCCAGCATTCGCCAAGAACTCAAGTTCTTGGCTAAAAGCTAAAGTCCATTAAAATGGACTAAAACTCTTATCCAGTCAGCTCGATTCTGACTTTAGCTTTGAGTTGCTTGAGTTTCAACCCAAGGCTGTTTAACCTACAACAACACCAGAGTCATGCTAACCAGGGAATTCACCGTGCGGCTGAAACTGCAATTATTGCTTTTATGGCAGAAAATTCGACTGTTTGCCCAATACAGACAGGCTTTTTATTTGAAACTGATTTGGCTGGAGTTGCTTTGTTTTCCCAGCCGGGTATTGGGTAAACGGATCAGTTCGCGATCGCTAACCTGGAAGTGAGCATTCTCTCTGGGGGGGATTCGTTACGCTTGACAGGAGCGAATTAAGATCCCCGACTTGTTCTAGAAGTCGGGGATCTGGTAGTAGTCTAGACGATATGACCACCGATACCTATGACATCGACAACAGCCAAACGCTTCACGCTTGAGGACTATCACCGTTTAGCAGAGTTGGGATTTTTCACCGAAGATGACCGAGTGGAATTAATTCGTGGGGAAATCATGCAGATGGCGGCGAAAGGTACAGCCCATACTAATTGTTGTCGAGATTTACTCGAAGAATTGGCGGGATTGGTTACAGGTCGAGCTAAGTTACAATGTCAAGATCCGATTATTTTGTCATCCAATAGCGAACCTGAACCCGATTTTGCTATTTTACGGAAACGAGCAGATAATTATCGCTTTTCGCTACCCAAAGCTGAGGACGTTTACTTTGTTATCGAAATTGCTGATTCAACGCTCAAGTATGACCGAGAGATTAAACTACCACTCTATGCTGAAGCGGGTATTTCTGATTATTGGCTCTTTAATTTAATCGACAATTACGTAGAAGCCTATAGCCAGCCTTTTCACAAAGGGCAGAATAGTTTTGGATACGGTTTAAGACGAATTATATTGCCGGATCAGACAAGAGAGTTGCCCTATTTTGCCGATTTGGTTCTCGATTTATCCAAACTTTTCCCAATGATTTAAGGTATAATGTTAACTCTAAGTCAGTCAACTCAACTAGATGAAGTTATGTAAAGAGTTATCCAACCCTTACAGAAACATAGCTTATATTGGCGCTTCGTGAGGATGACGAATGACAAATGACAAATGACAAATGACGAATATGCTGAATATTCCCTCCGTCCTAGCACAAGAGCTTTCCCTCTCCGCCAATCAGGTGGAAAATACCCTGTCTCTTTTAGCTGAGGGCGCCACGATTCCCTTTATTTCCCGTTATCGGAAAGAACGCACCGGTTCTCTGGATGAAGTCCAAATTCGCGCGATCGCAGAACGCTACGCCTACCTGAGTGAACTCGAAGAACGCAAAGCCACGATTCTGGAGGCGATCGCGTCTCAAGGAAAACTGACGGATGAACTGAAAGCGAAAATCGAGTCCTGTTTCCAGAAAAATGAGTTAGAAGACCTTTACCTCCCTTATCGTCCCAAGCGCCGCACTAGAGCCACCGTTGCGCGGGAAAAAGGGTTGGAACCTCTGGCTGAATTTATTAAATCCCTGAATACCCCCACCGCCAAACCCGTCTCCTTAGAAGCAGAAGCCGCCAATTATATTGACGAAGAAAAGGGTGTCAAAACCGCCGCCGATGCGCTGAAAGGGGCGTCTGATATCTTAGCAGAAGAAGTCGCGGAAACTGCTGAATTTCGGGCATACCTGCGCGACTATTTAATGAAAAATGGGCGATTTGTCTCCAAGATTAAAGACGATTATCCCGAAGGCAGCACTAAATATGAAATGTACCGCAATTTCCAAATTAAAGCAAAGGATATTGCACCGCACAATATGTTGGCATTATTTCGGGGAGAGAGTGAGGGAATCTTAACCCTGAATCTGGATTTTGATCAGGAGTTTGTCCAGTCGTATTTAGAATCAGAAACCATTCGCACCAAAATTCCAGAGGTGCGGAAGTTCTATCGGGATCTGCTGCATGATGGCTTTAACCGTTTGATGAAAAATTCCCTAATTACGGAAGTGCGTACAGATCGTAAAGCCTTCGCGGATTTTGAATCGATTAAAACCTTTGAAGCTAATTTGCGAGAACTCCTACTTTCTCCCCCAGCCGGAATGAAACCTACGTTAGCCATTGATCCAGGATTGCGGACAGGGTGTAAAGTGGCGGTATTAAATGAAACGGGGAAGTTTATGGAATATCAAACCATTTTTCCCCATACTGGACAATCTAGCCAAGCGGCTACTGTACTCAGAAACTTGATTGAAAAATACCAGATTGAATTAATCGCGATCGGGAATGGTACAGCATCGCGGGAAACCGATGAGTTTGTCGGAGAAGTAATTAAAACCCTGGATCGGAAACCGATTAGCGTGATTGTAAATGAATCGGGTGCGTCTATCTATTCCGCCAGTGATGTAGCGCGAGAAGAATTTCCGGATCAAGATGTTACCGTGCGCGGGGCGATTAGTATTGGACGCCGTTTACAAGATCCTTTGGCGGAATTGGTAAAAATTGATCCTAAATCCATTGGCGTGGGACAATACCAGCATGATGTGGATCAAAAGTTACTCAGAAAGAAGCTGGATGACACGGTAGAAAGTTGTGTGAACTATGTGGGTGTGGATCTGAATATGGCATCGAAAGAGTTATTAACCTTTGTGTCTGGTTTAACTCCAACTATTGCCAAAAATATCGTCACCTATCGGAATGAAAATGGCGCATTTCCTAATCGCCGCCGTCTGCTGAAAGTCGCCAAATTAGGACCCAAAGCCTTTGAACAGTCCGCCGGATTCCTGAGAATTCGCGGTGGCGATAACCCCTTAGACAATACCGCCGTGCATCCAGAGAGTTATCCAGTCGTGGAAGCGATCGCGAAAGATATTGGGGTTCCCTTGAAACAAATCCCTAAAGCCGCCGATCGGCTCAAATCTATTGATTTAAAGAAATATGTGACGGATACCGTTGGCTTACCCACCCTGAAAGACATTATCCGGGAATTAGAAAAGCCGGGACGTGATCCGCGTGCTGAGTTTAAATATGCCACATTTAAGGAAGGCGTGAAGGAAATGTCTGACCTAAAAGTGGGGATGGAGTTAGAAGGAATTGTCACGAATGTGGCGAATTTTGGCGCATTTGTAGATATTGGCGTGCATCAGGATGGGTTGGTGCATATTTCCCAACTGGCGGATCGATTTGTGGACGATCCCAAAGAAATTGTCAAAGTGGGACAAGTTGTAAATGTGCGGGTTATGTCGGTGGATGAGAAGTTAAAGCGGATTGGTTTATCTATGCGGGCAGCGCAACAGAGGTAAGCGTCATTTGTCATTTGTCATTTGTCATTTGTCATTTGTAAGTGGGCGGTTGTAGACGCGGAGCGGCTTCCCGTAGGGTAACCGCAGCTACACAAACTTGCACCCGCCTGCGCGGGTTTCCTATCAAGTAGCCCGTAGCCCGTAGGGTGGGTTAGGCGGGTATTCCATTAGGAAAGTAACCGTTTAATCAGGTATCCGCCGTAACCCACCATCGATTGTGACATCCTCCCACACTCAATCAAAGTAAGATGTGTGGGCTTCCTTCGTCGTAATATACGAGATTAAGCTTTGCGATCGCAAACCCCATAATCCATACTCTAGAACCGTGATCAGGAAACATTCCACCGGAACGTCTCTACGGCTGTGATCGCGGACAATCGTTATAATAGGGCAATCTGATCGCAGACGCAATTCCCGTCAGGAACCCCACGGCTATAAGCCGGGGGCTTGAAAAAAGCCCACACCTGACCAGCCTAAGACCTACGAGGTCTACGTTATGTCTAAGAGTTCAAGTTCCTACCTTGGGGTGCGTGCCAGCCCTGAGCTGCTAGAACCGAAAAGTTAAACAGCTTTATAGGGTTAAGGCAGTGCTTTTTGGAAAGTACCGAGACATAACATTGGCGAGGCAAACGTTACCCCTCCAAACGGGAGTTAGGGGCAACCATACCCCAAAAATTAACCCCTATGCGTACAGGTGGAAAACACGAGCTTGCAACTGCCCAAGCGAAAGGTGAATGCAATACATCGAACGTGGTAAGTACATCCAAGGCGGTAGGGGTCCTACAGACGCTTCAAAAGCGCGTCTGTACAAATATCGCAGTCATGTACACGGGAAATGGAGCCGATGCACTTTCAGTAAGAGGAAGTCCTGTCGGACTGCTATTTATGTAAGGAAACGAATTCCTCCCCATACATAAATGGCAGGGGTTTCCATTCGTCCCCTTACCAACCCAATTTTCGATGACCCAGAGCCTAGAACCCAATGTTCTACCTCCTCCGTTCCCGGATCATACCCAACTCCCCGAATCAGATGGCGAATTCGCGAAGAATTTTCAGGAGCATCCCCAAAGCCTTATTCTCACCGACTCCCTCGGACCCATTCTCGAAAGAATTCATCCCGATGGACAATATGCCATTGGACAAGATTGTGGCATCTACTGGCGACAAACAAAACCGCCGGAAAAAGGAGCAGAAGCTCCCGATTGGTTTTATGTCCCCAATGTTCCCCCCAAAATAGACGGTCAAATTCGCCGTTCTTATGTAATTTGGCACGAATTTATCGCGCCAATGATTGCTTTAGAATTTGCCAGTGGCGATGGTTCCGAAGAGCGCGATGCCACACCCTTATCCCGCTCATCCCAAGGAGAAAAAACGAAACCGGGTAAGTTTTGGGTTTATGAGCAGATTCTCCGGATTCCTTACTATGGTATTTTTGAAATCAAGACGAACCACTTAGAGGTTTATCACTTCGTTAATGGTTCCTACCGCCCGATGAACCCGAACCAACGAAACCATTATCCCATTGAACCTTTAGGTATAGAATTGGGATTACTCCCAGGAACCTATCAAAATCAAACTCAAATTTGGTTGCGCTGGTGGGATAGTGAGGGTAATTTGCTCCTAACTGGAAGTGAGAGAGCCGAACAAGAAAGACAACGGGCTGAACAAGCCGAACAAGCCCGAAGAGAAGCTATTCCCAAATTATTCGCTATGGGATTAACCGCCAATCAAATAGCAGAAGCCTTAGGTTTACCGATTGAGCAGGTTAACTCCCTAGTACAAGAAAGCAGAAATAACACCAACAGCTAACATCTCCCCCAGCTTCACTGTATATAAATATAAAAAGCTGCTCAATTATTCCCGTCACCCGCACTAGAAACCTGCGTCGGGGCGGGTTTAGTTAAACAAAGGTGAACCCGTTTTAACGGGTTTAAGCTTTTAGCCAGAACTTTAGTTCTAGGCTTCTCCTAACAGGAAGTGAGAGAGCTGAACAATAAAGACAAAGGGCTGAACTCCCTCAGCTCCCCCTGCTCCCCCTGCTCCCCCTGCTCCCTACCCCCACCACAACACTTATTCCTCGATTAACTCTTCGCCGCCGCATCTTGTGATTCTTGCGGGGGTTTAGTTACACCCATGCGAATTTCTGAAGACATAGACGCCATGCTAAAGCCGCCAAATCGCTTCAAAATGCTCGTCCGTAGCCGTAAGTTAGGACTGGCAAACCACAAACGCTCCTCAGAATACATGGTTTCGTAGTCGGTAATTAAGGTCAGCGCCTGATCATCTCCCATAATATAGCGACCCGCTACCGGGGCTTTCTCCGCATAGCCCATTTCCCGCAATAGCTTCCCTTCATTGGGCTTATCGGGGTCAGCAACTGGCACCAGCACCGTTGAACCTTGATGCTTTTCTTCATCCCAGTCCATTGTGCCATCCCACGTCACTCTGGCACCACAGATCGCTGAATCTGGATCAACCTCATACTGTTGGCATAGCTGAACCACTTCTGGCGCATCAGCCGCGATCATTTCAATCGTAATATCAGATTTACCATTTTCAGCTTGCTTAAATGCCAGATGGTGACTGGTACGCTGCGAAAACCATCGACCAGCACTCTGCTCAAAAAATTCTTTTATATCCATGAAGTCAGACGTTTCACGTTAACAAAGCTTTAATTGATTTTATCGTTCTCCTGGCTTGTTTATGGTTCATTATTGATTGTTCATGACTTCCAGTAAAGCCATGGGCAGAGGTTTAGGCTGGCTTTGTCGCCTCTTGCAGGCGGTTCAGGGAGATAGATGCAGCTTGGGCAACTTGGGAATGGCTGTCTTTTGCCAAGAATTTTAACGCCGACTGGCTTTTGTCCGTGGGTAGGTTCCCCAGGGCTTCGGCTAATCGTTGGCGCACTAACCAATCAGGAGATTGGGCAAAGCGCAGGATATCGTCCACGGCTTCGATGGCTTTAATTTCACCCAATGCGGAGATAGCCGCCTGTTGCACCACGATTTCTTCACTATCCAGTGCCTGAGTGAGAACTTGACGGGCGCGGGGATCTTTAATATTGCCCAATGCGACAGCCGCGCTGAACCGGACTAACCATTGTGTATCTTCATAGAATGTCCGTACCAAGGATTCAAAGGCTCTGGCATCTTCTAGATATCCTAAGGCTCCAGCAGCATCAGCGCGAATGCCATAATCGGGGTCAGTTTCGAGTAATTTCACCAAAATGGGGTAGCATTCGTCTGTCTGTTTTACCCCTAAGGCAAAGACAGCCATCGATCGCACTTGTAAACTTGGATCATCTAAAACCTTCTTGATTAAAGGCACAGCCTCCTCTGCTGGCACGTTACGGAGGTGAGCTAACGCCACCATGCGATCGCGGGAGTTGGCACTATCTAGCTGATCTGAAATTTGCGCTAAGTTAGGATAATCCATCCGCTTCCCCTTATCGTTAAGAAATGTTACATACATTATAGAAAATTGCACAAGGAAGCGCAGGATGAGATTACCCCATGCAAGAGGAAACGATTGAAATCGCTGCTACACTTGCCTTGCGTCCGTCTGCGCGGACTTAGTTATAACGGGGGTAGCGTTCCCCGGATTTGGTATGATGCCAGAAGCGTTGAAGCGAGGGAACCTGGTACGTGTGTAGGGGTTCACTTTCACGACTATCTGTTCGGTTGCACCCAGATGTAACTAAACCCGCCCCGTCTCAGAGATGGAATGTTAACGGTTAGCTTAGGCTCTTCAGCAAGAACCTTTTTGATAAACAGGTGTCTTGGTTCAGTTTTTGCGTAAGCTCGCTTTACTAAAACTGCTTCGTCTTTATCTGCATCCAGAACCTGTCCATCTTCAAAGATTACATACATACCCCCATACTGAGTCAACAACTCTTGTCTTTTCTCTTCAAAAAGCTGACTCTGATGCTCCATGTATTCAACAACCTCCAGATCGGGGTACACAGAAGGTTTCTCTTGCTGATCTATAGACTCTATATCTGCACCAGTTTTATTAACAAGATTTAACGCTTCTTGTAAATCAGCGATTAGCTGTTTAGCTAGCGTTGGACTAACAATCAAACGAGCTATAGGTTGACAGTCAACCACAATTTCTTCTTTGGAAGCTTTTCTTAAATCTCTGACATTAAGAGGGTCAATAAATCCAAAATCAATAACTATATCATCATCCATAGGATTAACTGTAGCCACATTAGCATAATTGGGATGGCAACTCTGATGAGACTTAAACTGTACTTTCACTCTGGACATAACTTTTTCCCCAATATAACTAGAATTTGGTCAATTACAGCCTAGCATCAGAGATGCCCCCCATGCGATCGTGAGAGTTAGTACTTCTACCCGATTATCCTTCTACCCCTCAACGGAGTAACAACACCGGACAAGGAGACAGCCGCACCACTTGTTCAGCGACAGAACCCATCAAAACCCGCTTGACACCTGTGTGTCCGTGGGTAGGCATAACAATTAATTCAATTCCTTTTTCTTTGGCATAGTCCACAATTTCATGACTAGGAGTTCCAATCGAAACCTGATGCTGTACTCCTACATACCCCAGTTCACTCAGCTTGTTTTTCAGAAAAGATTGAGCGTTGTTTTGTCGAGATTCTGAGGTAACCGTTTTCCATATTGTACCGGGATCGACTGCACTCAGAGGCAGTAGAACGTGGATGACATGCAAATGAGATATGTCCTCGACAAACTCTAAAGCCGGAGCCAGTGCTGTAAAGGATATATCCGAGAAATCAGTCGGTACAAGCACATCGTTCTTTTTTAGCCAGCTCATAATTATTAATTGTTCATTTCCGTGTAGCTTGTGTGAATGGAAGCGATTACCATGAGATTCTGAATTTTTCTCTGAAGCCAGGGCGGGTTTAGTGACATCTGGATGACAAGAAACCAGAATAGTGAAACCCGCCCCTACAACTGAAAAAACTCAAAATTTGTTGGGAGGCATTAGTTTCCAGTTTGGTGGGAATCTCCCAGAGTGGCGAGCTTTTCTGCATAAGTTGGCATTTGCCCCGAACGCAGCCGCTCCATATAATTGCTGATGTCTCCCGCCACCTCATTGGAGAGAAAATAAGCACCAATTAAGTTGGGAAGTGCCATCATCAGCAGGGTTAAATCGCTAAAATCAATCACCGCACCAGGAGTAACAACGGCACCAATAAACACACAGGCGACAAAAATCAGCTTATAGATGATAATGGTGCGTTGACCAAAGAGATATTGCCAGGAAATCTCGCCGTAATAACTCCAAGAAATAATTGTGGAGAAGGCAAACAAGAAAATCGCGATTGTGAGAACCACCGGAAACCAGGTACTAACTGTAGCAAAGGCATTCAGTGTCATCTGAGAACCATCGATCGCTTCACCGGTATCTTGATAGACACCCGTTAGGACAATCATGATTCCAGTCATGTTGCAGATGATGATTGTATCAATAAACGGTTCCAAGAGGGCGACAATTCCTTCCCGCACTGGTTCATCAGTCCGAGCCGCCGAGTGCGCGATCGCGGCTGAACCAATTCCCGCTTCATTGGAGAAAGCACTGCGCCGCACCCCTTGCACGATAACGATAATAATACCGCCTTCAATACCGCCTTCAAGGGCTTCTGGGACAAAAGCTTGGCTAATAATTGTAGCGATCGCGGCAGGAACTTGGGGCAAATTCACCACCACAATCCACAGACACCCCAAGATATAAATCACCGCCATTGCGGGCACCAGCAACCCCGTTGTCGAAGCAATTCGCTCAATCCCACCAATAATGACAATCGCGGTTAACACTGCCAAAACCAGACCGACGATCCATCCCTGCATCCCCGGAAATGTACCCACAAAGGCGATGGCAGCTTGGTTAGACTGGAACATATTCGCGCCGCCCATTGAACCAAAAATCGCCAGCACGGAAAAAATAATTCCTAATCCTTTTCCCAGAGGACCCAACCCCATCTTGGTTAACCCCCGTGAGAGCATATAAGCCGGTCCCCCAGCGACTGTACCATCGGGTCGTTCGATGCGATATTTGAGTCCCAGGGTACATTCGACTAACTTAGTTGTCATACCCAGAAAAGCCGCCAGTGTCAGCCAAAACATAGCGCCTGGACCTCCCTCCTGGATTGCCACAGCCACGCCAGCAATGTTGCCTAATCCCACCGTTCCCGACAACGCCGTCGCCAACGCCTGAAAATGGGAGACTTGTCCCTCTTCCTCTGGGTCATCATACCTACCCCTTACCACATCAATTGCATGTTTAAAGGCACGGAGATTGATAAAGCCCAAGCGAAGCGTAAAGAAAATACCTGCCACAATCAACCACAGTACAATCAGCGGAAAACCACCGATGTCGTAGAAGAGAAACTTAAACAGGACCGCGACGATTGCCGAGAATACACTGTCGATCGCATTCAGGAAACCCTCAGAGGTTTCAGTATCTTGAGCAAGAACTCTAACGGGAAAAAAGAGCAGCAACAAAGTGGCTAGCAATAACGCCGCTAGCTGTCCCCGTCGTTGACGTTTAAGCTGCATCGGGGAAATTGGCTGTTTTCTAGGGTATGTCATCTGTAAATTTGATTGCCAACGTGATATTGATCGGGTTATTCCACCCAGGCGAATTAGAGGAAGATTATAGCAAAATGATCACGACTTGAACGATAAATAAACAACTTTCGGTCTATCACTGGACTGGGGTTGTGGGATGTGGAGTGTGGGGTGTGGGATGTGGGGTGTGGGGTGTGGGGTGTGGGGTGTGGAGAATAGCAGCTAAAGGATAAAGGAGGTGACAAATACCAATTTTAGTTACAGCGTCACTCAAGTTCTAAACCTTCGTTAGTAGAAGTATCAGTATCATCAATACCTGACTTGCGTTCCTGAAGCTGTAACAGAATTTCTGCATGAATTTCGCGAGTGATGGGATAGAAGTATGCCAAAATTAATCCACAAAGTAAGAAGACGGTAGGCAATGGACCAACAACTAACCGAATCGCCAGCAACGCTGAAGCAGGTTGTTCCGGTATCGGTTGACCCGGTTCACTACTCAAAAACCCCGAAAAATCTAGCGCTTGTCCCACGAGAAACAACCCCAACGCTAATCCCATTTTTTGCAGGAGTACCATAAACGAATAGAATATTCCCTCGCGCCGTTGACCCGTATTTAGTTCATCTAATTCAATCACATCGGGTAACATTGACCAAGGGATAAGATAGGCAATGGCAATGCCAAACCCTGCCATGACAAAGAGGAGATACATTAATCCCACCTGATCCCGTGGTAAAAAGAATAATCCGCCTTGGGCGACAATCCAGGCACTCATTCCCATAAAATAAACAGCCCGCTTCCCGACGCGCTGACTCACCAAATTCCAGACAAAAAGCATCACTAAGGCTACACATTGAACCACTAAGGCGGCGGTAAAATAGGACTCTTGACCCATCCAGTTAACCAAATAATAGGGAATAATCGCCGCTGTTAACTGAAAGGCTAACCAAGAAAACAGATAAATCCCGATGACATACAGAAAAGGACGATTGCTAAAGGCAATTTTTAGCTGTTCTAAAAAAGGGATTTCTGCTTCATTACTCTCCTCCACCGTTTGCTGCGATCGCCGTTCCCCCGCCGCCGTTGGATCTGTGGTTCCCCACACGCACCAATAGGCGGGTAGAACAGACAGAATTGTACAGATGAGTCCTAATACTAGATATTGTGTTTGATCATTGGGAATAGCTTTAAAGATAAATTGACCCAATGCTAGGGAGAGAATACTCCCACCAATGGAGAAGGCAAAGCGAAAACTATTCAAGCTGGTACGTTCGTTGTAATCTTGAGTCAGTTCTGGCGTCAATGCGGTATAGGGCAAATTGACACCTGTAAACGCCATGTTAAATAAAATACTAACAATCACGTAATACCAAAACAGCGCCGACTGATTGATCGGGGGTACAACCCATTGCAGGAAAAAGAACACACCAAAAGGAATACCGGATAGAATCATCCAGGTATGGCGTCGTCCCCAACGGAACCGAGTGCGATCGCTTAATAGTCCGACAATGGGATCATTAATCGCATCCCAGATTTTGCCAATTAACAGCACCGTACTGGCTAACCCTGGACTTAATCCAGCTACATTAGTGAGGAAAATTAGAAAGGAGAAGGCTAATAGGGTAGCCGTAATCCCCGCCCCCATATCACCCGCCCCGTAAGCCATTTTCGTGGAAAGATTAAGTTTTTCTGGTTGGGCTGGTTTTGGTGGAACTGAAGACTCTGATGGAGCGGGATTACTCATTGCTGTTTTTTCTTGCTTAAACACGTAAATTTAACACAACTTATTCAGTTTGACGAATCATGAGTATTTTTCACTAACGTATTCCTCCATATCATGGACGTACCAGTTACCCTATTTGTTCTACTGACCCAACGGTTTCAGGAGAGGACACCCGATCAAAGTGAGTGGGCGACAGGTGTTAATTGATGCAGGCGGATCACCTCTACAAGTGTCTTTCAGGTGTTTATTTTCTGGCGTCAACCCAACCTACAACCTATTCCACCATTTTAAATGCATATAAAAAACCTCAGCGCCTTTGCAGAACCGATGTTCTTGTTGTCGCTGAGGGTCAACTGAAGGATGCGTTTGATATATTTATCAATACATAAATAATTTTAGGCGATCAGGAAATGTTGCCAATGTTGCCATTTCTTATTAATTTACGCCTCACCGTTTCTTATTTATTCATAATTCATAATATTTTCCTGATCGCTTGCTTGAGTCTTGTATTACTACTTTTCAAAACGGTAATATCTAAACGATTAGCCGATTCAGCCTGAAGCAAAGCATTCATCGCGTTGTAATACAAATCGGTATCGTAAGCCATCAAGATTAAATCAACTCCAGCGTTAATGGCTTTTACCGTAGCCGCCTCTAACCCATCTTGACTGCTATAAACCGCATGCATACTAAAATCATCTGTAATCAGAATGCCATTATGCTGCCATTTGTCTCTAATAATGTCTGTAACAACTTGTTGAGAAAACGAGACAGGATGGTCAGGATCAACGGCAATTAATTGAGCGTGTCCCAACATGGTAAAGGCATTTGTTTTGCTCATGACTTCCCGAAATGGCACCCAGTCTGCTTGGGTTAATTCCGCTACCGACGTTTTCAATTGAGCATCCTCAAGATGGGTATCCGTATCCACTCGTCCCAATCCAGGGAAATGTTTAATGGTACAGGTTACGCCATAGTCGGCTAGGGTTTGGCAATACCATAATGCCACCTTAGCCACAATATCTTTATCGGCGGATATGGCTCTCAGATAAATTTTAGAATACTTATCTTCAGAACTGATAACCCCATAATTTAAATCCACGACTGGGGCAAAGTTTAAATTAATACCAATTTTCGACAATTCTTTGCCATGAATACTAGCATAGCGGATAACGTCTTCTTTGGCGCTATCGATATCTTTTTCATCTTTAATAATTGATGATAAGGGGGGTAATCGAGTTAAAGGGGGAGATAATCGCGAGACAATACCGCCTTCTTGATCCGTGGCTATCCACAAGGGTGATAACCCCTGATTGGCGCGAATAGTCTGTAAGGATTGGATTTCTTGGTTAATTTCGTCTAGGGTTTTATTCTGGATATTTCGTCTAGTGATAAAGACACCCGCGATCGCGCCTTTTTCAACCAGAGTTTTTACCTCCTCAAGATTACGATAACCCACGATAAAATGCTGACCCAGAGTTTCCAGTTTGCTTGCTTCTCGATTGAGAATCGCTTGTTTAGTCAACTGGAACTTAACTTCCGTCGTCACCGCCAAAGAAAAACTGAATGACGCGATCGCTAAAATCAAAACGCTGAGAATAACGTGTCTTTGGCTTGAATTTCTCGTCCAGCCTGAAATTTCCGAAACGATTAATCCTAAACTGAGGATAAACACCAAACCAAATGCCCAATCCCTTAAACTTGCCAGCCATGGCGTTCTAAAATAAACTGCCGGAAACACTAAACTGACAGCCAAACCCAGTTTTACGAGTTTTATCAAAAGTTTAATTAACACAGTCATTGCTCATAGTTAAAGGAACAGGACAGAGTAAAGTAAGTAGTCGGATTTTCATTAAACTTAATGGTGGAGATTAGGTAACAGGCAACAGTAATAGTTTGAAGCTTCTTAAGGTTTCTTAGTATAGGGGACAGAATTTATGTCCAGGTACTTATATCGTTTCCAGTTATTTCTCAAATCCTATAAAAGGTTAAATTTTTTCCTAAAACTCCCTCTGCGAACCTCTGCGCTAACCTCTGCGTCCCTCTGCGTTAAAAACGGACTTAATCTGAATGGAACTTATAGTAAGCGATGTGGCTTTTATAGCACTAAAGCGCAACTACGAACCTCTATCATACGTCATATTTACCAGGTTTCTCGGCGGCTCTCGGCGACTGAGAAGGTTTCACTTCGTAAGGTTGAGAAGGTAAAATTTCCAACTGTCGATGTTTCGGCTTCTCCAGTTCCTTGGGTTTAGGTTTGGGTTTAGCTTTGCCTTTTCCACTGGAACCGCGTCGCCGTTGCGATGTTCCCTCTTCACTGGTATTTTCTGCAACAACTTCATACAATATCGCCAACTTATTCTGATCCGTTCCCTTGCGTAACACTCGCCCTAATCGCTGCACATATTCCCGTTCTGAACCTGTTCCCGATAAAATAATCGCCACTCGTGCATCAGGAACATCAACGCCTTCATTTAAAACATGGGAAGCGACCAATATTTTATAGTCTCCCTCGCGAAATCGTTGGAGAATCTCGTGACGTTCTTTGACGGGAGTGTGGTGGGTAATCGCAGGAATCAGCAATTCTTGGGAAATCCGATAAACTGTTGCATTATCATTCGTGAATACCAAGATCCGTTCCGGATAATGTTTCGCGACTAAATCGGCTAATACTCGTAATTTTCCTTCCGTTCCTAAAGCAATTTCCTTAGATTCCCGATGCGCTAACATAGCGCGACGCCCTTGTTGAGAACCCGCACTGGCTTGCACAAACCGTTGCCATCCGTCTAAACTACTTAGGTAAATATTCGACTCTCTTAAAAAATCATTCCGCAGTTTCAGACAAGCATCGTAGCGATCGCGCTCCTGGTGTGATAGTTTAACTTTAATCTGCACCACCTTATGTTCCGCCAAGGCTAACCCAGCCAAGTCATCCGGGCTTTTGCGATAGACCTGTTGACCGATTAAACCATCTAAGTCATTATGACGCCCATCAGTACGCTCCGGGGTAGCCGTAAGTCCGAGTCGGTAAGGTGCGATCGCGTATTCAGCAACTGCTCGATAAAAGTCAGTGGGTAAATGGTGACATTCGTCAAAAATTAACAACCCGTATTGATTTCCCAGGGATTCGGCGTGAATCGTAGCGCTATCATAAGTAGCGATCAGGATTGGCGTGCGATCGCGCGAACCTCCGCCTAATAATCCAACTTCCACATCCGGAAACGCGGCTTCTAACTGGGCGTACCATTGATGCATTAAATCCAAGGTGGGTACAACAATTAACGTACTGCGAGGCGTCGATTGCATCGCCAGTTGAGCCAGATAGGTTTTTCCGGCGGCGGTAGGTAATACCACCACCCCGCGACGCCCTGCTAATTTCCAGGCTAATAAGGCTTCCTGTTGATGGGGATAGGGTTCCATCTCAAAGCTGGAAACCAACTCCAAAGGAAGAAATTCCTTCGCATCATCAATAAAATCAACCTCAGAGGCTTGCAGCACTTCCACCAGGGGGCGATAGTGCATCCCTGGAATCCGAAACTTTTCCACCCGATCATCCCACGTCGCATAATCCACCCAGGCTTTACCCCGTGGGGGTGGATGGAGGAGTAGGGTTCCCCGATCAAAAGTTAATTTTGGGGTACGCGCCATTCGTTTCTTCTGTATTAAGTCCCCTCAGTTATTGTATAGTGCCAGAGTCGAGGGCGCGATCAGCTATCTGCATACTGTTTTAGAGCTAAGGCAAAAGAGCGACAGTGGGGGTTAGAATGATTGAGGTTGTGCGATCGCTTAAAGTAAACTTTCTCTATGCATGCCCTTTCAGTTCCAACGTGGATCATTCACGTCTCTAGCGTTATCGAATGGATTGCCGCTATCTGGTTAATCTGGAGTTATGGTGACATTACAGGCAATCGATACTGGTGGGCATTATCTTGTGCCATGTTTCCTGCCTTAGTCGGTGCGATGTGTGCTTGTACCTGGCACTTTTTTGACAATCCTGAATCCTTGGATTGGTTGGTTACTCTGCAAGCCTCGATGACGGTATTAGGAAATATTACCCTTTGTGCTGCCGCTTGGTGGATTTGGCGTTGTGCGCGAAAATCTGATCAGAGTGATAGCAGCGAACCGGAAAAATCTAAGACGCCTGTTGATGTTGTTTAGCTAAACTACCCGTTCAGTGGTACAATAAATGACTTTATTTTTTGCAAAATCAATCCGATTCGGTGACAAACTAATAAGGGCGCACGTCTATGCGCCCCTACGTTCTGTGAATGTAATGTGATGATTTCCAAAGATACTTTATTTGCGGTTTCCTTATTCCCTTACCTAGGTTTTTTGTGGTTTCTAACTCGTTCCGGACAAACCCCACGGTTGGCACTGATTGGATTTTATGCGCTGTTGGTGTTTGTGGGAGTGACGATTCCGGCGGGAATTTATGCCAAGGTTGCGTTTGGGGAACAATTAGCCAATGTGGATTGGTTGCATGGGAGTGCTGAGTTTTTTTTAACCCTATCTAATATTTTGGTCGTGTTAGGTTTTCGCCAAGCGATTATTCAAAAGTCACGCTCCAGTCAGCCCTGAACTAAAGTCAGCCCTGAACTAAAGTTCGGGCTAAAAGCTAAAACCCGTTAAAACGGGTTCAAAGATTTACCGAGTAAGCTTTAGCTTACTTAAACTTTAGGCGGGAAGAAATTTATTTCCTGGCGTCCAAGTTCTTAATCACTAAGTAGGTGGACACAATTAAACTTAACGGTTGAGATCAGGGAACAGGGAACACCTCGACTGCGCTCGGTGTGTCACAGGGAACAGTAAGGGTTTGAGGGCGATTTGTAAAACTTAATACAGTACCGTTTTCTTTGGTTCGACTGCTTATTGAGCCGCGAGATGGGTTTAATTGTTCCCTACACCCCACACCCTACACCCCACACCCTACACCCCACACCCTACACCCTACACCCTACACCCCACACCCCACACCCTACACCCTACAGCGCTTGTCGGGGATAGCGCTGCATTAATGATCTCACCTCTCCAGCATGATAGGAACTGCGGGTGAGGGGAGAGGAGACAACTTGTAAAAAGCCGATAGATTCGCCAAACTCTCGCCAAGTATCAAATTGTTCTGGAGTGATAAAGTCAGTCACGCCTAAGTGCTTTTGAGTAGGTTGAAGATATTGCCCAATGGTGAGAATATCACAATTGACGGCTCGCATATCCTGCATCACTTGGCGCACTTCGGCATCTGTTTCACCTAATCCCACCATGATGCCAGATTTGGTGTAAATCCAGGGGGTGAGTTCATGGGTACGTTGAAGAAGTTCCAGCGATCGCGGATAATCTCCTTGAGGACGTACTCGTCGATAGAGTCGGGGGATGGTTTCAGTGTTGTGGTTGAGGACTTCAGGTTTGGCTTGCAAAATGGTCGCTAGGGCATCCCAATTCCCACACAAATCGGGAATTAATACCTCGATGGTGGTTTGAGGCGAGATAGCACGAATGGCTTCAATGCACTTGACAAACTGAGAAGCACCCCCATCAGGTAAATCATCCCGATTAACCGAAGTAATCACCACATGCTGAAGTTTCAGTCGCCCTACCGCTTCCGCTAATCGGGTGGGTTCTGTGGGATCAAGAGGTTTAGGTTTCTTCTCGAAATCAATATCACAGTAGGGACAGGCACGGGTACAGGCAGGTCCCATAATTAAAAAGGTAGCAGTGCCAGCATTGAAGCACTCGCCGATGTTGGGACAAGAGGCTTCCTCACAGACGGTATTGAGTGCCAAATCCCGTAAGATATCCTTAACGTTGCCTACACGCTGCCATTGCGGTGCTTTGACTCTTAACCATTCAGGTTTAACGACCACTCCTGAACATGCTCCCACGAAAGTACCAGTGTTAATCCTAGCAAGTCTGTGGTAGTATGGATGAGATATTACGGGATGTAGCGCAGCTTGGTAGCGCACCTCGTTCGGGACGAGGGGGTCGCAGGTTCAAATCCTGTCATCCCGATTTTGAGTTAATTTAAGCCTGGAACTAAAGTTCCGGCTAAAAGCTAAAACCCGTTAAAACGGGTTGAAAGCCTTACTCACTGATAGGCTCCCGATTTTGAGCTGACGCGATCGCTCTCAGATATTAGCCCACAGAGAGATAAGGTATAATCTCGATTAGGCACGACACTATTAAAATTAATCACATAGCCTGGAACTAAAGTTCAGGCTAAAAGCTGAAACCCGTTAAAACGGGTTGAAAGCCTTACTCACTGACAGGCTCCCGGTTTTGTGCTGATGCGATCGCTCTCAGATATTAGCCCACAGAGAAATAA
>NZ_JAVJQN010000120.1:0-6170 GCF_040218245.1 Coleofasciculus sp. E1-EBD-02
TTATTGAGGTTACTAGATGCGCTAGATCTAGCTGGGTGCTGTTATCACAGCGTTATCAATCATAACATGGTGTTTGCGGATTGCCGGTGAACTATTTTTTGGGGCTGGTTTAAGTAATGCAGTAATGCAGTAATGCAGTAATGCATTACTTAATAATCCTGTTGGTTAATTAACTAGGGGGTCTGACCCCTCCCTAGCCCTCCCCTGCGAGGGGAGGGAAGCGGAATATATTCTTATATTCTTTATTTGAAGGGGGACGAAAGGGGGATCTGAAGGGGGACGGTTGGTCAGTATTGAGTTGTACCGTAGACGGTGGTTCCGTCCGGCATGACTGCCAGTTGCAAGTCAGCCCCCTGGAGATTAGCGCCTGCTATCGTGGCATTGAGCAAGTTCGCGTAGCGCATGTTGGTGTTGCTCAGATTTGTATCTGTGAGGTTGGCTTCTGTCAGGCGTGTTCCGTAGAGACTGGCATGACTTAGGTCGGCATTTTTGAGCGTGGCACCGATTAGGTCAGCATCTCGAAGCTCAACCCGGTGCAGTGTCGCATTGGTTAAGTCGGCGTTGTCTAATCTGATATTGAAGAGGTTCGCGTGAGTCAGGTCGGCATTTTTCAATTCACTGTCGTGAAGGTCAACTCCGTCTAAGTCGGCATTTTTCAGGTTGGCTTCATTTAGACGAGCGCCACTCATTTTGGCATCTTTGAATTTGGTATTCGTTAGGTTGGCACGGGAGAGGTCGGTATTTCTAAAATCAGCGCCGCTCAAATCTAGTCCACTTAGATCGATTTCTGTGAGGTTACACCCCCGACAGCGTTTGGTTTTCAGAATTTGTTCGACGCTGACTTTTTTGGCTTTTAGCGGTTGAATGGAATTTTTTACTTTTTCAAGTTGTTTGTTAAGGGGTGAGCTAATTGTTTCCTCTGGTGCGAGATAAAGGGCGAGGGGTAATCCGATAGCGGCTAATATTGTGGCGAAAATTAAGAAGGTTTTGAAGTTCATACGCCCAGCTTGCCCCGGAATGAGTGATGAGATGTCTATTTACTTACTTCAGAGGCTGAATCTCCTTTCCCGTATTGGGAGCTTAAAGTTTTGGTAAATTCAGCTTTTGTTTTTTTTTGGGGTGGGAGAAAAAATGCTGACTTTTTACGACATCTTTTGGTCATATTATTTAATGTTTTGAGGGACTGAGGAAGCGGGAAAAGCTATTTGGCGAATGGAGAGGAAGAAAAGGCAACTGCTGCTTTTGGGTTAGTTTACTGAAGAGCGATCGCGAGAGTTGGCTGATTGGGGAAAACCCTACCTTTAAGTAAAAGTCTCTACACTGTCATGGGGTTGGTTTTTAGGCACAATGATAGTGGGTCTGAAATTGGTTTCGACAGGTTAGTGAAAGCGATTCTGTGACTCAGGCTGAGAGTGAGTCTTCTCTCATAAATCAAAGGCTCAGAAAAATAGTAACTGCGAACAACATCGTTCCTTTTGCTCGTAAGGCTGCTCCTATTGCTGCCTAATAACCTCTAACAAAGGTACGAGCGTCTGTAGTTCGACTCCGTTAAGGACTATGGATTCAACCCCAACGGATGCGCTAGCAAGTTTCCTCTGGTTGATTGCTAGTTAAGAGTTAACCAGAGAATCCCACCATCCGGGATAATGGATGGTTCCCGCCCTGAGGATGAGAAGGGCTAAGCCTGTGAATGAGCGGTGAGTGAATATCTGACCTGGACAGCAGTTCGACTCTGCTCAGATCCATTTATAAATGAATTTTCATATTGGTTTGACCCTGGTGGTGATGTATCTGCCAGGGTCGCCTTTTTTTGAAATAGGGATGCGATCGCTTGATCTGGGTGTTACTCATGAGTGAGTGCGATCGCGTACATTGCACTCTTACAAAATTTTCCGGTAAGGTTGGTCATTTCAGCCCAAATTATCTACTTAAACATTTTTTTGATAACTGTCATAGGCAAAAAAAGACGGTGGGGGTAATCTGGGAAACGAATGAAATCATAACGCTCGTAGAAAGAGCGGGCTTTATCATCCTTGGCATCAACTACCACAGCCATTGAAGCAATTTCATTTTTCAGGCTTTTATAGAGAGCGTCCATTAAAAGAATCTCTCCTAACCCTTTGCCCTGATATTTTTCATCAACGGCTAACCGACCGAGGAGAGTAGCGGGGGCTGCCGGGTATTTGGGGAGCTTCTTGCGGATCTCAGGCGGCAAATCCCCCATGTTGATGCCAACTGAAGAGAGTGTGTAATATCCAATAACAGCGCCAGAATTTTTTTCTATCAAAACATAAGGTGCAGCCATGTACTTACGTGCATCTTGTCTAGCTTGACGCTGAAGATAAATATCTAATGACTCACTACCACAAGAAAAAGCCGCTCGGTTATGGTGTGAACCAAGCGGCTCAATTGAATAATCAAAGCTATCAGACATGAGAGTTTGGATAGATTGGCTTATACACCTAGTTTTTGTTTATAGCGTTGAGCTGCTGTCCGTAGCTTGTCACTTGGTTCGGGGGGATTGAGTAGGGCTTTGACAAAAACTTCTCGATCTTGTGCGCTTAGGGTCATTATTTCATGTTCTTGAATAACTTGCTTTGCAGCATCAAGAACGCTGGCAATAATAAAATCTGTTAGTGTCCGTCCTTGGATGTCAGCAGCCTGCTGAAATATTCTTTTTTGCTCTTTAGTGACACGGGCTTCTAGGCGTTCATTTTTACAACGATCTGTTTTAGCCTTTGACTTTTTGCTTGCCGTGTTAGTCATAGTCGTGGGGTTCCTGACACATAGTTTAAGTGTACGGCTATTAGCCGGACATGGCAAGACTTGACACTCCCCGGTCTAAAGATGCGATCGCGTGGCAGTAATTGACCCCGAGAGATGCGAAATATAGCATTTAATGAGATACTTGATTAAATGCTTTATTAAATCCGATGGCAACCAAGATTAATCTTGAGAATATTCAAACTCTGACTGACTTTAAGCGAAACGCCAAAGAGTATGTAGAACGGGTCAAAGCGACAAAATCGCCCCTAGTGCTGACGGTGAACGGGAAAGCTGAGGTGGTGGTGCAAGAAGCACGAGCGTTTCAGGAGCTTCTCGATCAGTTGGAGCATCTTGAAGAGGAAGTTCACCAGCTTAAGCTGGAAACGTTGCGACGTGAGATCGGTATCGGCATAGAGCAGCTTGAGAACGGTCAGTACACCGAACACGATGAGAAGTCTCTCTCTACCTTTTTTGACGGAATTAAGGTGAGGGGACGGAAGAATTTGGCTCAAAAGAGTAGTCTATGAGCCGATTGAAGCTTTCTGACCAGGCAGCGCAGGATATTGAGGATATCTGGAACTACATTGCTCAAGAAAACCCACAGGCTGCTGATAATATCCTTGATAAGCTCCGAGAACGGTTTTTCCTATTGACCAAGTTTCCAGAGCTGGGACGAGTGCGTCCTGACTTAGCTCCTTCTGTGCGGGGTTTTCCAGTGGGTAACTACATTATTTTCTACCGTTCTCTAGAGCAGGGGATTGAGATTGTGCGTGTGCTTCGCGGTTCGCGAGACCTAAGACGAATTTTTCAAGTGGCAGAAGATACGGAGACAGAAGAGGAGGACATCTAATAATTTCAGCTTCCTGCTGCTCATGAGTGAGTGCGATGTACATGATCCGCATTTGTCACCCCCATTTCCGCCCTTTTTTCAGGAGTAACTGACCACCAGGGCTTTACTCTCTCAATTTTCAGGAAAATTCAAACAGTAAAGCACAACCCTCAGACCATCGGTACTTTGAGGGTTAAGGGGTGCGATCGCGGGAGTTCACTTTCCAACGGTTGTTGTAGTTTCCGTTCTGTCCCCAACGCCTACTACTTCTTCTCAGGCTCAGGTTCTGGCAGTGTACGGATAAGCTCTCGCAGGATATCCGTCTTAGTCCTACCAGTCTTTTCTGCATAGGCATTTAGCCTATCCAGCTCTTGCTGAGGCAGGTTGAATGCCATTCTCTTTAGTTTGCTTGCCACTTTAATATGCCTATCGTATAATGATCAGGGAAACGATATGCACATAACAGGCACATGAAAAACAAAAGAGGCGCTTAACAGCGCTAAAACTGCTGCGTCTCCAGTGGATACCCCACTCAAGAAAAGGATTTCTTGAGAGTATCCATAGAAACACGCTGCCCGTTTAATCTGGGTCAGAAGCCCACCCATGCATAACCGAATGCATGAGGACTCGCCACGACCCCCAGACAAGGAATCAAACAGAACCTGGGAAAGCTTAAAAAAGCATTTGTCCAGGACAGATCCCCTATCCGGCTAGAACCCATTCTAAGCCCAAGGAAAGTAGACGCTTATCACGCCTGCGTCCAACCCGTCATGCACATATTCCCCAAATGCCAGGGCTGACGCTGACGCCCCTCTCGAAAAGAGGCTTGATCTGGGTGTTACTCATGAGTGAGTCCCGATCGCGCGAGTTCGCTTTCCAACGGTTGTTTTGGTTTCCGTTCTGTCCTCAACGCCTACTACTACTTCTTCTCCGGCTCAGATTCGGGTTCTGGCAGAGACCTGATGAACTCTCGCAGAATATCTGTCTTAGTTCTGCCAGTGCGCTTACTATAAGCCTCTATCCGGTCTAACTCTATTTGAGGTAGCCGTATAGTTAGTTGTCGAGATGTCGTTGACATTGCTGTATAAAGCGTGTACTGTAAGTTTACTAACCATGTACAATTCCCATACAGCCTATAGATCAGCCCTAGAACAAACGAACAGCTCCAAAATCGGCATGACTACTGTGGATACCCCACTCAAGAAAAGGATTTCAAGAGAGTATCCATAGAAACACGCTGCCCGTTTAATCTGGGTCAGAAGCCCACCCATGCATAACCATGCATGAGGATGACCCCCAGACAAGGAATCAAGCAGAACCTGGGAAAGCTTAAAAAAGCTTGTGTCCAGGACAGATCCCCTATCCGGCTAGAACCCATTCTAAGCCCAAGGAAAGTAGACGCTTATCACGCCTGCGTCCAACCCGTCATGCATATATTCCCAAAAAGCCAGGGCTGACGCATAGCCCCTCTCGAAAAGAGGGCAGATTGGAAAGCCCATCATCGATCTGCATTGCCATGAATAATTGGACAAGAAAACACAACAAATTTAGCGTACAGAATCGACTCACCCCCACCGCCAGAGAATTATGGCAATGGCTGCTGGATGAAATGCCCGAAGGTAGCAACGAAATTATCGACCTGCGTGACTTCAACAAATGGGTCAAACGAACACGCGGTTTTCCCCACGATCGCAAAACTGTCAAAAGCGCCGCTCAACAGCTATTAGATAAAGGCGTACTCACCCAAGCTAAAAGCTACACCGCCTACGTTTGGAAATGGAGGCTTCAACCGATTCGCGTCCTGATGCCCCCCCCTTTTCGCAAACCGCAGAAAAAATTGACTTTTCAGTCAGAGATTCCCAATTTAGACCCCTCAAACCCGCAACCACTAAAGGACGAGTACCTAACAACAACAACGGATCTAGAAGATGCCGAATCTGGGGAGTTTGAGCAAAAGTTGCAAGCTTGTCGGAAGGCGGGAATTTACTATTATCCAAAGGATGCCCAGTTTATGCATGGCTTTTCGTTACAAGAGGTTCTTAAGGCGATTATCTACTTTCTGTTTAACCGTGATGGGGTTCGCCACCCAGAAGGGTGGTTTAAAGTTTGCCTAGAAGATAATTGGGCTGGAAAAGAAAAAGAACGGCATCAACTCCGCGTTCAGTGGTCTACAGAGGGGTTATTTGAGGCTATCCGCTATTGCAATCAGAAGATGGGGATGGCGTGACTGGTATTTTCTAATTCCAATAGCCCAAAACTGGTAGCGATCGCGTACATTGGTATTACTCTTTTTGAGTGCGATCGCGAACTGGGATTCCGCGATCGCGAACTGGGATTCCGCAGTCGCGGACTGAGATTCCGCAGTCGCGGATTGGGATTCCGCAATCGCGGACTGGTTTCCGCGCTCATCTAATCTTTGGCGTGGAGACCCTCGGTTTTACCGATGGGAGGAAACGCCGCGATTTGTTGACAAGTAGCTCCCAAAAAGCGAAGATAAAAGTGGTCAATGACCCACCCGAGACGAAGGAGACATAAAGCCTAACACCAAAGTTTGCTGATTACAGCAACGGCGAGG
>NZ_JAVJQN010000121.1:0-30395 GCF_040218245.1 Coleofasciculus sp. E1-EBD-02
TTATTGAGGTTACTAGATGCGCTAGATCTAGCTGGGTGCTGTTATCACAGCGTTATCAATCATAACATGGTGTTTGCGGATTGCCGGTGAACTATTTTTTGGGGCTGGTTTAAGTAATGCAGTAATGCAGTAATGCAGTAAGTTATGCAATAATGCAGTAAGTTATGCAATAATGCAGTAATTAAGCACTGAATTCAATATTCGCCTTAACCCTAAGAGTCATTCGTGAACAAAATCATCGGTTTCTTGAACCAAAAAGGCGGCTGCGGCAGTGCGATTCGTTCTCTCTAAACCTTGATAAACCTGGGTTTTAGCCTTTGGAAATCCACTCAAGGGGGACGAGAGGCAAGGAAAAACAGGGGTCAACCCCACACTCACCTTGACAACTTGAGACTCGATGTAGGACGAGAATGTTGCGGATATGTAACAAATCCTTCGAGGAAATGTAAAAAACCCAACGATTCAATTCCCTACCTCCTCGGTGATAGGAGACAGCATCATCCCCATCTTTCGGCATGACAACTCGGAGGGTGAAGCGGGATGAAAAGCGGGTAACCAGAAAGTTGGTATGGAATCCCCGCGAGCTAGATGGACATGGCTAGGAGACGAACCTGCGCTATTAACCTTCGTTACCGCCAACTTGCTTACCCAACTTAACGAGCAAGAGTCAAAAAGACACGGTTGTTTGGTGTAGGGTGTTTGACCGCCACTCTACAATCACCCCGGAGTAACAACCCGGAGGATAGCAGGAGCCTAAATCCATCGTAAAACGAGTATCAGGAACGAAGTAACCCGTCATCACCTCTCAGGAAGGTCGATACCTGAGCAGTCAGTCAGGCGCACGGTCTTGACGGGAAGGATTGTTTCAGAAGCAAACGCTCTGGGTAATGTCAGAGATACGCTAACGGAAACACTGTAATGCGGATGATAGAAGACCAAGTAAGAGTGAATAAGTCATGAACACAGCTCCAAAGCTGATGTATGAATGGAAGAACATACCCTGGCGTAAGCTTGAGGTACAGGTTTTCAAGCTCCAAAAGCGAATCTATCGAGCCTCAGAACGTGGCGATGTTAAGCAAGTCCGTAGGCTCCAGAGGCTTCTGGTTAACTCTAGGGCAGCAAAGCTTTTGGCTGTTCGTCGGGTTACCCAAGATAATCGAGGCAAACGCACCGCAGGGATTGATGGAGTGAAATCTATCCACCCAGCGGGGCGGCTTAAGCTTGCCGAAGATTTGAAACTATCTGATAAAGCATCTCCAATTAGAAGAGTTTGGATACCCAAACCTGAAAAACAGGAGAAACGCCCACTCGGAATTCCGACGATAGAAGACAGAGCGAAACAAGCCCTAACTAAGTTGGCACTTGAACCCGAATGGGAGGCTCTATTTGAGCCACACTCCTACGGGTTTAGACCAGGCAGGTCAACCCACGATGCGGTTAAATACATCAAACTCGATATCCAAAGAAAGGACAAATATGTTCTTGATGCGGATATTAGCAAATGTTTCGACCGCATTAATCAAAAAGCGCTGCTAGACAAGTTGAATACGTTTCCTCTGATGAGGAGACAGATAAAGGCTTGGTTGAAAGCAGGTGTTATGGAAGGGGAAACACTATTCCCCACAGAGGAAGGAACTCCGCTAGGAGGGGTGATATCGCCGTTACTGGCTAACATTGCCCTTCACGGACTGGAGAATTATCTCAACAGTTGTGTGACCAAACGGAAGCAAGTTAATGGAAAAGTGACCAATTGGAAACTCACTGTCGTCCGTTACGCTGACGATTTCCTCATCATGCATAGAGATTTGAATGAATTACTAAGAATCAAGTCTCTCGCTGAAAAATGGCTCAACCAGATGGGATTAGAACTAAGTCCAACCCAAACCAAGATTGTCCACACCTTCTTTTCCTTAAATGGGCAAGAACCCGGTTTCGACTTTCTCGGATTCTCATTCCGTCAATATCCACTGGGAAAACGGAATCGCAGATTAAGAGCAGGAGGAAGTCGCGCTGGAGGACAATGCTGGACACAAGAAGCCCTGTTCAAAACCATCATTACGCCGACTGTTGGAGCAGTCCAGCGTCATAAAGCTAAACTTAGCCAGATTATCGATGGATTAAAAACGGCACCTCAGTCTAGGTTAATTCGTGAATTAAACCCAGTTATACAGGGCTTTGCGAATTACTACTGTGCCGTAAACTCCAAAGAAGTTTTCAGCGATATCGACCACTGGTTATGGGAAAAACTAAGACGTTGGGCATTACGTCGGCACCCCATAAAACCTGCCAAATGGGTGTTCAACAAATATTGGCACGTTGACGAGCATAACGGAACAAAGAAATGGGACTTTCACGATGGAGAAACTTCTCTATCCCAACACCGTCTCACCCCTATAAAAATGCACGTCAACGTCAAAGAAACCAGAAGTCCATATGACGGAGATTGGGTGTATTGGAGTACACGCAGGGGTAAGTACCCAGGTACTAGACCTGTCATAGCTCAACTTTTAAACAAGCAAAAAGGTAAATGCCCTATATGCCGACTCCACTTCACTCTAGAAGACATCATTGAAGTTGACCATGTTGACAACAACCACGGCAACAACAGGATGTCTAACCTACACGCCTTACACGGACATTGCCATGATTGGAAACATACAGTTTCAATCAGTTAATAAAACTGGTTAGGTACTCGTAACAAGAGCCGCATTAGAGAGGAGCCGGATGAAGAGAAATTTTCATGTCCGGTTCTGAAGCCGAGTTAGAAAGGTGACTTTCTAACTTAGGATAACAATCCACCACAGCCGTTCACTTCACGCATTGGCTAGCCACCAAACAGAAAAAGAAGGTGCTGCTCGTCGATGCCGATTCCCAGCAGTCCAGCTCCGCCTGGTTAGCTGGCATGGAATTATCCATTCCCTATAAAGTGGTGCAAACTCCTGATGACTTACTCGAACGCCTGCCAGAACTAGAACAACAATACGACCAGCTCGTTGTCGATGGTCCAGCCTCCTTAGCCGAAGCCACCCGAGCCATTCTGTTTCGCGCTGTCCTGGCTATCGTCCCCGTCCAACCCACAGGTGTCGATTTGCGATCGGCGTCTGATGCGGTGCGGTTAATCAAACAAGCCCAGTCCGTTCGCGGCGGTTCCCCCATGGCGGCGATGTTTGTCTCCCGAGCCGTCAAAGGCACCAAACTCAAAGATGAAGCGATCGCGCTTTTGAGCCAAACCCAAGACGTCACCCTACTCAAAACAGTGATTCATCAAAAACAAGCGATCGCGGATACCTCCGGTCAGTCCGCAACCGTCTGGGACTTCCCCAGCCGCCCCGCCAAAGAGTCAGCGCGGGAATACGAGCGATTGTTCAAAGAAATTATGGCACTATTATGAGTCAAAAGAAAAATCGCAAGCCCCTTACCGATACCCTGGCACAACAGTTTGTCTATGGTGAGAACCCCAAAGACACCACACCAGACGCTTCCCAAGACCCAACACCCACTCAACCCAAAGAAGACAAAACCCCACCCAGAAAGAGCGAAACCAAACGCGATCGCTCTTCGAGTCAAGCGCTCTTCACAGATAGCACTCCTTCCACAAAAGAACCCATGTCAGAGAACAACTCCAAAACCTTGGGGGTCAAACTCCCTTCCCAGTCTAGACTGATGAATAAGTTCCAAGCACCCTCCAAAGAGGCGACAGTACGCTTTACAGTAGATTTACCCCTATCAATGCACCGCAAGCTGTCACTCTTAGCCGCGAGGACTGGTAAGAAAAAGGCGGAGATTGTGCGGGTATTATTGGATGAGACATTAAAGGATTTAGAAGGCGAGTGACGTCAATCAGCCAATTCGCGTAGTCATATTAAGAAATATTGCTGATGTAGGCATCATTGAACAGAGACGATAATTGTATCTAGGCACCGAGAAATAAATTGGCATACCGGGGTTTGCGCCGTGAGAACTCAGTCTCAGAATCGATACGCAAGCCCTTTGTTTCTTGATATCGTGACGTTCTCCCCGCGAAATCATACCAAGTTGCGTTCTAACGTGTCTTGAAATTTCTCTTCCAGCACCAAGGTTATCCAGATTAACAGGGACAACTCATGAAAAACTTGGGTAAAGTAGAGATCAGCAAAAAGCTTTTCTTTGCTCATTGCCACTCCTCTAAAACATGAGCAGTTATTCCCTCAGCAATATTCTCTTACCGGCTGTATTTATCTCCAGTGCTGTCTTTTCTACATTGACAGTACCCTTTGCTTTAATCGGGAAAGAACCCGTCATTATTGAACTCTCCCCCTTTTATAGTGGGGAAATTCAACCGATTTTTGATGGCAATCACAAAGAGGTAGCCATTCCCTATATCGGATTCTCCATCGTCGTCAGCGTCGGAGCTGGCATGGCTACCGTCGAAATGATTCGACGGTGGAATCAATGGAGTGAATCAACAACAGAAGAAGAGGAATCATCCAATTCGCCGCCCAATTCACCCGAAACCCCAATTCAGCCCGAACCCCTCGACCACCCCGAATACCGACCAGAAGTTTCAGCCATAGACCTACCCCCAACCGAAGCCGGGTTCGACAGTCCATTGCTAACGCCTCCAGAAGCCGTTGGAGAAGAGCCAGACGTACCTGTTGAACCTGACCCACTGGTTCAGCCTCCACCCACTCTACCTCATCCCACAGGAGCGCTGAGTGTCCTATCTGAAGCACCCGACTTATCCCCAGTGCCAGACGAGAATAAGGTGATTCAGTTTACACCACGTCACGCCCATCAATCTGCTACTCTTTCTTTAGAAGCAATTGAAAGTGAAATCCTAGAATCTCGCGACCAGTACAAAACCTGCCGGATTCAAACCCCCCATTTAAAACGACGCTTATTTGCCATCGCCGTTGAAGGTCAATACTACAGCTTTTTGAGAGCCGAGAAAACCAAAGATAAGGTACTAGAAATCCTGACCCGGCTAGGTGATCGCACTCATAAAACAGTGATTACGAAAACCGAAAAAGGCTATGCAATATGGGCGTTGGAGCCAGACGTTTCCTGACACCAATTATTTTATATTTCTATTGAAATGAATGCTGACGAAATAATAGAAAGATATAGACAAGGGGAACGAGATTTTAGTGGAACCGACTTAAGTGGAGCTTCATTGAGTGGGATAGACCTGCAACGAGTCATATTGTGGCGAGCCAACCTCAGTAAGGCTAACTTAACAGGTACAAACCTCAGTGGAGCAGATTTATTGGGAGCCAATCTGAGTGAAGCAAACCTGAGTCGTGCCGTACTCTGTGGTGCCAATCTGAGTGAAACCAACTTCAGTAATGCGCTGCTGCATAAAACCAACTTTCATACCACCCTTTACAACAAAGCCACTCAGTTTCCTGACAATTTTGACCCCGTTAAAGCAGGGGCTTATTTAATTGCACCTCAGAGTTCACTCCCCGAAGCTGACCTGAGTGGGGTAGACCTAAGTAACGCCAACTTAACCGGGGCTTCTTTGAGTCGTGCTGACCTATGGAAAACTAACTTGAGAGAAGCCTCTTTGCAGGAGGCGAATCTAAGCGAAGCCTGTTTAATAGGCGCGGACTTAACCGGAGCGGACTTAACCGGAGCTGACTTGAAACAATCCAATCTATTAGGAGCTGATTTGCGGAACGCGACCCTTCTAGAGATTGACATCAAAGGCGCACTCTACGACGAAACGACTCAATTTCCCCAAGATTTTGACCCAACGGAAGCCGGAGCTTACTGCGTTGCTCCTGGCGCGTCACTGGCTGGAGTTAACCTCAGTGGAGTCAACCTCAGTGGTGCCGATTTGAGTGACGCCGATTTGAGTGACGCCGACTTGAGCGGGGCAAACTTATTTGGTATTTCACTCGCTTATGCCAATTTGAGAGGAGCCAAATTAACCAATGCCATTCTGTGGGACGCTGAACTGATTGGCGCGTCTTTACAAGAAGCATCGCTCAGTGGAGCCGACTTGTGGCAGGCAGATTTACGGGAAGCTGATTTAACCGGAGCTGACTTGAAACAATCCAATCTATTGGGAGCTAATCTGAGTTCGGCTAACCTACAAGGGGTGAACGGGATGGGCGCACTCTACAACGACGCGACCCAATTTCCGGTCGAGTTTAACCCAACTGAAACGGGGATGTACTTAATTGCTCCGGGTGCGTCACTTGGGGGAGTCAATCTGAGGGGAGCTGACTTGAGGGGAGCGGATTTGAGTGGTGCTGATTTGAGGAAGGCAAAATTGTTTGGCGTCAATCTTCAAGATGCCACTCTAGAGGGAACCCAGCTTGAAGCCGCACTTTATAACGAAGCGACTCAATTTCCTTCCGGTTTCGACCCGCTCAAGGGTGGCGCGTGCTTAATTGCCCCTAGAGTGTCACTTTCTGGCGTGAATCTGGGTGAGGCGGATCTCAGGGGAGCTGACCTAAGTCAAACCAACCTATGTGGGGCTTCTTTGAGCAATGTCACTCTGGATGGTGTCAGCGTCAAAGCCGCCATTTACAACGAAGCGACTCAATTTCCTTCAGGTTTCGACCCCAGCGAGGGCGGTGCGTACTTGATTGCCCCTGGAGCGTCCCTGAAAAAAGCCGATCTGAGTGGAACCGATTTAGGGGGAGCTGACCTGAGTCAGGCGAATTTGAGTCAGGCGAACCTGAGTCAGGCAGATCTGTGGGGTGCCAATCTGAGTCAGGCGAACCTGGAAGCCGCTAATCTGGAAGGCGCTAACTTACTGGGAGCCAATTTAGTGCGTGCTAACTTGAGCCACGCCAATCTGAGTCAAGCGAATTTGGATGGGGCAGAGCTGACTGAAGCCAAGCTTAAGGGGGTTGACCTGAGTCAGGTTGACTTAGACGGAGTGATTTTGAGTGGGGCAATCATGCCCGATGGCACAGTTCATACTTAGCCATCAACCCAACAAAACCTTTTCCTGGGACAGATCTGAGGAACTACTGAGCGAGGAAAATTTGGCTGAGAGCATACTGAGAAGGATGGCAATCTGGGCATGATCTGCCTTATCGATTAATTCTTCTATCTCTTCCTCAAACGAGAGCGATCGCTTCGGTACAGATGCCCCAAGCACTAGCGAGAAGTAGTATTCTCTTGCCTCAGTCGATAATTTCATCAAAAGCTTACCCAGGTTTTCAGTAGTCATCGGCTGCCTACCTTTCCTGAAATAGGAAATGGTCTGCTGAGACAAACCTGTCTGTTCGGAGAGCCACTTGGCGCTAACTCCGTAAGTTCTCAGCGTTTTATCGAAAGCTTTATTCCAATCCATATTTCGATTTTACGCTTTTTTAGCTCAATTAATAATACTCTTAATTGACAAAAAAGTTAAAGTGTTGTTTAATTAATGGGATTCACCTAGAAAAATTATAGGGGATAAAAATTTCGCCCTACCCAAAATAGGGCGGGGCAATCCTTAATTATATAGGTCTTTACCATATAGGTAAATACAGGTAAATTTTCAACAACCCTGACTTAGCTAACGCTTGAAGTCAGGGATTGCCGGACAAACGGCAATTTAAACCGTTGAATACCGCATGGAGTCTCGGTTTGGTACAGACACCCGGTTGTTTCCCTAGTCCGGATTAAATCTAAAGCTTTTTGTCGGGCTGTTGTTAAGTCAAGACATCTTAACCGAGATGGCGGGAAGGGACTACACACTATCTCGTGAGGACTATATCCATGTTACGAGTACCAGTTTTATCAAGGTCAGGCAAGCCCTTAATGCCAACCAAAGCTAGCCGTGCTAGACGTTGGCTAAAAGAAGGTAAAGCCAAAATCGTACACAACGATTTAGAATGTTTTGCCATTCAGCTAACTTTTGAAACAGGGGAGAACACTCAGTCGATAGCCATAGGAATAGATCCAGGCAAATGCTACTCAGGCGCCGCCGTTCAATCGAGTCTTGCTACCCTCTGGTGGACCCATCTAGTTCTACCGTTCAAAACAGTTAAAGAGCTAGGGGCAGTATTTCTGGATTACGTACAAATGCTCAATCTGGGGGGGACATTATTTGTTGGCGGCAATTCCCCAGACGCTGACCTTTCAGGTACAGGCGTCCGCCCCCTTGCCGCATTTAAGGAGGATGCGATCGCAATTAGGGTAAAGTAATAAAAAACTTGAAACCAGCGCCCAGTAATCTTGGCGGATTTTGTCGCACTGGTTTCCCAGGAAATTGGAGTCCATGGGAAGGACTCAAATTGTTACACAAATTGTTACACAACCACAACCAGGAAGTGCGTTGCACAACCAACCAGGAAGTGCGTGTAGCCCCATGTTACCCCAAATTTCCTGGATTGCACAACCAACCAACCAGGAGTTTTGCATCATGGGGAAAAATAACCCTCTACACATTCAAAAAGCGCATTGGGACGAGTGGACAACAGGCAGTGCTGTTGATGAGGAGCTGACCGCCCTCAACCTGGAAAGCATCAGCTACGACGAACCCTATCATCGTCTGTTGTACGATTGGGACACTAAGCGAAAGCATATCGATGCGAAGTGGCGACGGATTCACCGAAGCTTCGGGAAAAACTGGACTCACGGTGGCTGGTGGTGTTACGGCGGTGAAAATACTATCTGGGGATGCTTTAAACCCGATCGCCCGCGTTTCGACCCAAACAAATCGAAGCCGATCAAATACGAACATCCTCACTCTTCCCCCACGGAAATCTTCCGCCTCAAGATGCCACGGCACCTCTGGCAGAGGATAGCCAATCGTTATAACATCCCCATCGGGAATTATTTAGACTTTTGGCAGTGGGTAAAAGACCATCCACAAATCCCCATTGTCATTACAGAGGGTGTCAAGAAAGCTGCGGCGCTGTTATCTCAAGGGTATGTTGCTCTAGCACTCCCCGGTGTCTGGTCGGGCGTGAGAACCCCACGGAATAAAGACGGGAAGCGGATCGGTCAATCTTACCTCATCCCAGAACTAAAACAGTTTGCACAGGTGGATCGGCTGATATACTTAGCCTTTGACCAAGACCAAAGACGATCAACCAAGCGGAAGGTCAATGACGCGATCGCCAAAACTGGGAAATTGCTCAAGAATTCGGGTTGCCAGGTCTCTGTTGTATCCTGGGATACCGACTATAAAGGGATTGATGATTTCATCGTTGAAAGAGGTAACAGACTAGATCTTGTATTCCAATTAGCCAAAGACCTTGAAATCTGGGAAGCTTCACAACTAAGTAAACTGACTTATTCCCCAGACCTTGTAATCAATTCCCGGTATCTCGGAAGCTTTAGCCCTCCTGCTTCTTCCCAGTTAATAGGCTTAAAGGCTCCAAAAGGAACAGGAAAAACCCAATGCTTATCTGAACAGGTTAAACAGATTATCCGTGAAGGGGGAAGGCGAATCCTGTTACTAACCCATCGGATTCAACTTGGCTCGGAATTGTGTGGGCGACTAGGGATTCACTACCTGGATGAACCCAAGCTCGATGATTTTGGTCTGTGGGGATTTGGGTTGTGTGTGGACTCCTTACATCCAAAATCACGGGCTAAATTCAACCCCTATGATTGGGTGGGCGCGTGGATAATCCTTGATGAAGTCGAACAGGTTTTATGGCATCTACTAAATAGCTCAACCTGTCAGAGCGATCGCGTTGCTATCCTGCGAAACCTTGAGAAAGTATTGCAGATAGCCCTATCGACTGGGGGGAAAGTTTTCCTATCTGACGCTGACCTATCAGATGTTTCCATCGACTATATTAAGTCATTGATAGGCTTTGACATCAAGACCTGGATAGCTGTCAATGAGTGGAAACCCAAGCGAGGTTGCGATGTTCATAGTTATGACGGAAACTCCCCCGCTCAGTTAGTCAGTGATCTGATGGAGCATATCTCAATGGGAGGGAAGCCTTTTGTCTGCACAGGTGGGCAGAAAATCAAATCCACATACAGCACCCAGAACCTGGAATCCTTACTCCGACGCCGTTTCCCCCATTTGAAGATACTCCGAATTGACAGTGAAAGCGTAGCTAACCCCAATCATCCGGCTTATGGTTGTATCGAACGTCTCAATGAAATTTTGCCAGAGTACGACATCGTGATTGCCTCTCCCACGCTGGAGACTGGGGTCAGTATTTCTTGTCAGCATTTTACAAGCGTTTGGGGGATATTCCCTGGTCATCAGCCCATTAACTCAGTCTGTCAGTTTTTGGCAAGGGTACGCGCTAATATTCCCCGGTATATTTGGGCTCGTAAAACCGGATTTGGGCGAATTGCTGGCGGCTCGACTAATATCAAGTCGATTTTAGCGACCCAACATAAAATGGCAAAAGCCAATATAAGTTTGCTCACTCAAGCTGGTTTTACTGATGATATCGACGTAGATTTTCAACCTGCATCACTTTATGCTTGGGCTAAGTTATCGGCACGTATCAACCTTGGTATGAAGGCTTATCGAGCCGCTATTGAAGCCAGACTAAAAGATGAGGGACATAATATCATTGATACTGTGCCACCATCTGACGATGATGACCTTATTGAGAGAATTGAAGCCACCTCGGATGAAGTCAAAGCGACAAAGGAAGGGAACTATCAGAATCATTGTGAGGCGATCGCGACCGCGCCAGACATTGATAACAAAGAATTCCTGAAGATCAAAGACCAACGTGCCAAGACCAAAGAGGAACGGGAACAGTATCGGAAGGCAGAGTTAAATAACCGTTATGGGGTTGAGGTTGATTCAGATTTGGTTAAGAAGGATGATGATGGATGGTATCCACTCCTGCGGCTTCATTATTATCTCGGCATAGGACGGGAACATCTGCCAGCCAGGGATAAGGCAAGCGCTCAAAAAATGCTCGATGAGGGCGACGGCGCGATATTCAAGCCGGACTTTAACCAAAAGCAGCTAGGGGCTAAAATCGCCGTCCTGGATCTGATTGGCTTTGCCAAACTCTTACGGCGGCGAGAGTTCCCTCAGAATGACCCTGAGTTATTGGAAATCGCAGAATTCTGCAAACAGCACCGTTACGAAATAGAAGCCTTACTGGGCATTAAGATTCTGCCAGGTGATAGTCCGATCGCGATCGCACAGAAGCTACTAGGCTTGATTGGGTATCGCCTCCCCCGGCTGAGGAGGGAGGGAAGCCGAGATAATAGGCAGTATGTTTATGGCGCTGCGGCTCCTTCTTTTCAGAAGGATTGCCAGGGTAAGCTCTTAATCGATGAGAATGGTCAAGCCATCCCCATACCTGATGGACGCGATGAGGTGTTCACGGCATGGTTAGAGCGCGATCGCGATCGGGCTGATTCAGAATCGGTGTCCACGGGTCATAATAATAGTACTTATATTACGACCCATGGACACGGACCCATGGACACGAACCCAGACACCCCGATGGAAACTGGGAGGGCATCGGTGTCCACGGGTCATAATAATAGTATTTATATTACGACCCATGGACACGAAACCGTGGACACGGAACCAGACACCCCGATCGCATCTTTTGAACCTTCAAGAACCGAATGCTTACTAGAATCCCTATCGCGGGTTGAGTCTTTCGGTCAGTTTTGGGAGGCTATCAGGGGGTATGAAGATGAGACAGTAGAGGATGCGATCGCACTCCTTGATAATCATCCCCGTCGCCAGACCTTAGCAGCATGGTTTGAGGGGGATGCATCTTTAACCCAAAAAGAGGTAGCCTTAGACCCATTCCTTGAACCTGAATCAGTCCAAGATCTGGTAGGCTGGCTTAAGATTTGTTGTCGGGAGGGCAAGGCTTTGTTTGATATCCTGCGCCAGACTATCCCTTCCACTGAAGCGTTCAGGAGGGCGGTTCGGTTCCTAGATCGAGAGCGACGGGCAGTGATCCGATATTGGGAGCCAGGATTGGCATAAGGTAAAAGACAGCGGGGAGTGAACTGGCACTGCGCGGAGGATGCGATCCATCGTCCTATCTTCCAAGTTTTAGGAGGTGTTATGGGAGAAGCAAAAAGACGCAAGAAATTAGACCCTCATTATGGTAAGCCTAAGCCAAAAGTTGAGCTTCAAGATACAATGACTGAGGTTATACTTTTGGCTGTTTTGCTAGGCATCGAGTTGTGGCGAATAGAGTTAAAAGATGTGAACTGGAAAGATTTCTTTGTCAAGAAAATTAACGAAATAGTGTCGTCACCCGATTGGGCGGGTTTTGATGCTCGAAGTGAAGAGGATTATCTGAAGGTTACAACAGTGTTATTTCTCACGGTTTTGACTGGCAATCCTCCCGTCTCATTTGCCTCCAGACAAAGCTTCTATGACTTCTTAATCAACGAGGTAACTAACATGACCCCTAAAGAAATGGCTAACTTGTTGAATAGGACTCTAGAAGAAAGGATCTTTATCAGGGATTGTGCTGCGGATCTGGCAGCCAGATGAGAAAAAGGCTTGCCAGCCCTGCCTCCTGCTTTATTCTAATTCTGTTGAACTCACGTTAAGTGTAGATCGAAGGTTCGTGTCATATAGGTGTAGATCTAGCGAAATAGTGGAATAAAAATTTTTCGCCCAGTCCGAGCAGATTCCGGCGGAATCACGCCTTATTTCACCCGACGGGCTTACTGAATAAATTTGTTTATAGGGATAGAGTGACTGTGGTGGTTAAACGACCAGGCGTTGAAAAGAGCGATCGCGACTAAATCAGGGTACTGTAACCTCAATTGCCTCCTGGTAACAAAGTCTGTTGAGACTGAATCAACTGCTCCGGATTGAGCAAAAATAGCGGCGAGTCTTCTGGATTTTGCCGCACCAAAGCACTCACACAGCGAAGATTCCCCTGAGCCATATAATCCGCCGTTAACGGCTTAAACGCCGACTCAGGCACACGCTGTAACGAAGGCGGCGAATCAATCGGTAACCCCACAATTTTGCCAGCTCGGTTCTGCACAATCAACAGGTAACGTTGCTCAGTATCATCCTCCCATTTCACCGATACTGTCCTGGCAGATTCCGCCGCCTCCCCCTGACTAGAACTGAGCGATAAATTTGGCAGCTCAGCCCTCTTAAAAATCCGATGGTCTACATCAATCACCAGTAACTCTTGGTCTTGATAAAGCGTTAATCCCACAGCTCCCCCCTGAGGTGCGCCATAAATTTTGCCACGAGGAATCACTTTTTGCACAGCTCGAATCGGCAAAGCAAAGCCTTCCGTATAAAGGCGAAAAACAATTAACTGTTGAGTCGGTTGAGGCTTGCGATTGGTAGATCGTCGGGAAGAAAGCGGAGAAAAAACAGCCATAGAATTCAAAACTAAAAACTAAAAACTCATGCCCTCGAAAGTTGTGAAAGATCAAAACTCAAACCGGAACCTTGCCCCGAATTAACTGCTCTAGAGTATCTAATAACTCACGCTCATTGTAAGGCTTAGAAAAATAGCCACTGGCACCCAACGTCATCGCTAACTGGCGATGTTTCTCCCCAGTTCGAGACGTCAACATCGAAACAGGTAAATCGCTGAAAGCCGGGTCAGATTTGATCCTCGCCAAAAAGCCGTAACCATCCAGGCGAGGCATCTCAATATCACAAATAACCGCCTGCACCTGTAACCCCCCCAACAGTTTTTCCACAGCATCTTGACCATCTTTGGCTTGTTCCACCAAATACCCAGCCTTTTCCAACGCCAACGCTAAAAATCGGCGTACATTAATCGAATCATCAACCACCAGAACCGTATCTCTCTGGGGTTGAGGCGTCGCCACATTGAGTGGCTGCTCACGACTAGGCGCATCCAATTGAGGCAACTGCTCCACCAGTGACCCATCCGTGTCCGGCGATCGCTCACTCCTCATCCAGCGCAGCAATGAAGCCGCATCCACCAGCGGCACAACCTTACCATCACCCAGAATCGTACAACTAGCAAACCCAGCCGGCATAGAAAGAGGACCTTCCACTTGGCGAATCGCCACCTCCTGCTCACCCCAACAGCGATCCACCTGTAGCGCAATCAACTGATCCCCAGGACTAATCATCAGCACCGTTGGCTCACTAATACTCGGTACACCTTCCGGAGTCGTTATTTTACGCGAGCAATTAAAACTTAACCACGCACCCAAACGAATCAGAGGAATCATCTCCTCTTCCCACTTAAGAACCTCACTACCCGGAGTCCTCAAAATCTGCTCCTCATCCAGTAAAAGCATTTCCTCAATCACATCCGTCGGAAACGCCAACATAGTATGATTACTCTCCACCAACAGAACCCGTGCCACAGACAACGTAAACGGCACCGTCAGCGTAAACGTTGTCCCCTGACCCGGTTGAGTATCAACCCGGATATCCCCCCGGATTTGCTTAAGATTATTACGCACCACATCCATCCCCACACCTCGACCCGACAGGTCAGTCACCCGTTCGGCGGTACTAAAACCCGGTTCAAAAATCAGCGAGAGCAACTCATCCTCACTCGCCGCCGCCAGCAGTTCCGCATCCAAGCCCATTTGTTCAGCCCTTGCCCGGATTTTATCCAGATTAATCCCATTCCCATCATCACTAATCGTAATAATCGTCTGGTTCCCCCGGTGAGCCGCTTTAATCTCAATCGTCCCCTGAGCCGGTTTCCCTTGAGACTGACGAATATCAGGTTTCTCAATCCCGTGGTCAAACGCATTACGAACCAGGTGCATCAACGGATCTGAAAGCGCCTCCAAGATACTGCGATCAATCAGAGTCCCCTTCCCAGAAACCTTAAGTTCAACCTCTTTCCCATGCTGTAACGCCAGATCCCGTAAAGCGCGTTGAAATCGCCCCACCAAATCCGACAAAGGACGCATCCGAACCCGAGTCAGATTCGTCTGTAGCTGCTTAGCCGTTTGGTTAAGTTCGCGAACCGTTCCGTCAGTATCTTCCAGACTCAGTTCAATATCAGACGTGACTTCCTGAATCTGGACAATCGTTTCCATCACTTCCATCGACAGCAAGTGTAAGTCGCTGTAATGGTCCATTTCCAAAGCATCAAAAGCGCTGCTGATATCTTGCAGACTGTCTCCAGGTTCACCACTTGAAGCATTCTCCTCAGGGAAACCCGTCAAATTTTGCACCGGGGTTGGACGCCATGAACCGCCCGGTTTTGTCGCCAGAGAATTCACCAGGGATTTTAACCCCGCTGGCACAGAACTGACCCCTGTGGCAACAGTATCATAGGTGGTACGCAGGCGAACATTCGATTGCTCCAGATGGTTAACTCGGCGGCTGAGTTTTTCCATCAAAGTACGCAAACGAGCCAAGTGTAAACTAAGACCATTACGCTCAATGGTCAGTTCTCCAAACAGATCGTTAAGCCGATCCAATTGCCGAACTGGAATACGGACAGTATTTTCTGGAGAATCCTTCGTCGCTCTTTCTGCTTGATTCGACGAGGCTTTCACCTCTTGCCATCTCACCTCATCGGCTCTTTCCACGCCAGCATCGCGATCGACAGTTCTCGACAGAGAGCCACTGAAGGACGTTGTAGCCGTTGGCTCAAAAATACCCTCGTCACTAACCAACGGTTCGGCAGCTTCAGTATCTGGGGTATGAATGTCAAACTCAGCCGCCGTTCCCGCCGCTTCCACAAACTCAGTGTCTGAGGTATAGTCAAACTCAGCCGCCGTTTCCGCCGCTTCCACAAACTCAGTGTCTGAGGTATAGTCAAACTCAGCCGCCGTTTCCGCCGCTTCCACAAACTCAGTGTCTGGGGTATAGTCAAACTCAGCCGCCGTTTGTGCTTCTTCAACAAACTCAGTGTCTGAGGTATAGTCAAACTCAGCCGCCGTTTGTGCTTCTTCAACAAACTCAGTGTCTGAGGTATAACTGTCAAACTCAGCAACCCAATCCTCTTCCACCAACTCAGTAGCAGGCGTCGGTGTACTCGTCGGTGTTACAACAACTCCCGGCACTTCGATATGAGTCGGCAAACTACCAACTTGATTCACCAAAACCAGCGCTTGCGATCGCCGCCAAGCTTGAAGCGCCGCCTTAGCAATCTCTCGAACCTGATTTGGAGCAGCTTCCAGGCTTTGAACCACAGACTCACACAAGCTACTAAAAGCCTCCAGCTGTAGCATCTCGCCCAACCCCCCCAACTCTTGAGCAAGAATCGAAACCTCTTCCTCTAAGCAAGGCGCTTGGGGGTCCTCCACCACCGATTCCAACCGGGAAAGACACCCCTCCACCTCAGTTTCAAACAGTAAAGCCGCAACATTCGTACCATCTTCCGCCCCCAGCATACTGTTGGCGTCTTCCTCAACCGGATCACCCAGGCGTTCATGGAGCTGATCAAAAACCGGCGTCGCTATCCTCGAAACCCAATCAGGGTCAGCATCCGTTCCCTGGCGATTAAGAGAAAGCACGCTGGAGAGACGATCCACCGCCCCCAACAACAAGCCCTCAAGTTCAGCATCCACATTCAAGGAATTCCTCTGAACCTTCATCACCTTAAACGAATCCTCCAGACGGTGAGCCAGATGACTCAACGTCTGATACCCCATCATTCCCGCACCCCCCTTAACCGAATGAGCCGCCCGCAAAATCGAATCCATTTGCTGACTCTCAATATGGTTCCCAGCTAAACCCAGGAGTGCCGATTCAATCGTGTCCAGATATTCCTGGGCTTCTTCGAGAAACTGGAGCTGAATTTCAAGTTCCTTGTCCTGTGACATGGTAGAAACATATCTTATAGAGTATGAAGCGTGAAGTTTTATCTAACCTCAGCCTTCTGTACCAACGTTGAACGCACCCACAGATGCCTGTAATTCTGATGCAATCCCCACAGTATCTTGGAGAGAACTAGCCACTTGACGAGTCGAATTCGACGTGCGTTCAGAAAGAGCAGCAATATCCTTCATCAACTCAGTAATCGCTTGGCTAGTTTCCGCTTGAGACACCGTAGCCGTCGAAATCGACTGCACCAACTGGTCAATCTGGCGAGACACCTCTAAAATTTGACTCAAACTCAGCTTCGCATCCTCAACCAGATGCGTCCCTTCCACCACCTGAGACGTACCCAACTCCATCGCCTCAACCACAGACGCCGTTTCTTGTTGGATATTATCCACAATCTGTTCAATCTCTCGTGTCGCCGCCGCCGAGCGAGCCGCCAATTCCCCAACTTCCTCAGCAACCACAGCAAACCCTTGACCTTCTTCCCCCGCTCGAGCCGCCTCAATCCCGGCATTAATCGCCAATAAATTCGTTTGCAGCGCAATTTGGTTAATCAAAGACACCACCTTAGAAATCTGTTGGGACGATTCCCCCAACCGCTTGACTTTCTTCGCCGTTTCTGCTACAGTCTCTCGCAATCCCAGAATATTCTTCACCGAACGATCCATCGCCTGTCCCCCAGCTTCAGCCGTCGTTGAAGCCGTGCGAGCCACAGCCGCCGCTTGACGAGCATTCTCAGCCACCTGTTGAATCGAACGAGTCATTTGCTCAACCGATGAGAGAGTGCGAGTCGTTTCCTCCGCCTGTTTCAGAGCCTCCTCCGACAATTGGCGAATTGCCCCTTCATTTTCACCCAAGGACGTATTCACCTGAGTCGCCGCCGTTTTCACTTGCGTAACAATTCCCCGCAGACTTTCAATCACAGCATTAAAAAAGTCAGCAACCGTGCCAATTTCACCCACAGTCACATCCGCCCGTACCGTCAAATCCCCTCGGGCAGCCCCTTCCACATCAGAAAGCAACTCCAAAAGCTGAAGCTGAAGCGATTCCTTCTGTTGACGCTGTTCCTGAGAAGCCAACTCCGCCTCAATCCGGGCTTGTTCCCGCTGTTCCAACAGATTAGCTTGGTCAAGAGCAAAACCCACTTGAATCGCCACCTGCTTAAAGAAATTAATCTCCGCCTCCTGCCAACGGCGCGAACTAGAACATTGATGAGTCACCAACAATCCCAGTAAATTCCCCTCTGCCAGAATCGGCGCGACCAAATTCGCCTTAACCTTAAACGGTTCAAGCTGACCCAAGTAACATTGATTCAAGTTCGCCTCATAAATATTTTCATTACTACTGACAAAACCGCGCTTGTACTTTTCCACATATTGGTCAGCAAAACAGGGATCAGCAATATTGGCACCCAGAGCTTTGGGGAAGGTACGCCCCACAGATTCAGCCACAATAGTGCCTTGCCAGTTAGCATCAAACAGATACACAACCGCTCGGTCAGTGCCTAAGGTTTGGCGCACCCCTGTAATCGCCGCCTCATAGATTTCTTCAACATTGAACGACTCCCGAATATTAGACGTAATATCATTAAGTTGCTGAGCCAGTTCAGTAGCCGTTGCTTGCTGTTCCAACAGCGCCGCTTGGTCGAGGGCAAAGCCAATTTGGTCAGCAATTTGGGAAAATAGCTCCGTTTCTGCCTCTAGCCAGATGCGGGGTTTGGAACACTGGTGACCACAAAGTAAGCCATAAACTTTACCCTCTCGGATAATCGGAGCCATCATATAAGCCTTAACCGACAGTTCCGAGAGCATGGTGTACTCCCAATCATCGCGGCTTTTATCATCAAGGTTATCACCGATACGAATCTGTCCATCACTGTAGACTTCAGCGATATCCCCGTCCTTGTCTGCCGCTTTAAACGATTGTCCCCGAACTTTGCTCCAACCGGGGGCTACGGCTTCTGCTACAAATGTACCACTGTTAGCATTATCAAAGCGGAAAATCAGCACCCGATCCGTCAAAAGTGCGTCACGAACCGCCGTTACAGCCGTTTCCAGAATCTCCTCAGCTTTGAGCGACTGGCGAATCCGGGGAATAATATCATTCCAGCGCTGCACTCGTTCAGCTTCAGCCGTTTTCGATGACGCCAGAGTAATACTACTTAAAGAAAGACCCACTTGAGTCGCTAACTCTTTAAGGAAATCAATTTCCGACGGTTGCCACACACGGATATCAGCGCATTGATGAGCAACCAATAGACCAATCAGAACATCACCCGATACAATCGGCACAACCAAATTCGATTTTACCGACAGTCGGGCTAAAAGCTGGAGATGATCCGGAGAATAACCCGTTTGCTGAACATTAGATGTCGGGACAACCCGCCCTTGGCGATACTCTTCTAGAATTTTTCGAGGAATACAGGGGTCTGTAATTTTATCCATCAGCGCCCTGGGCCAACCGGGATCAACGGATTCAGCAACAATACTGCCACTCCAATCCGGTTCAAACCCATAGATGACCACCCGATCCGCATTCAGTTGTTTTTTAGCTTCCGTAACCGCCCGATCAAACAGAAACTGCTTATCCCCGCGACTCGCCGCATTCACCGTTTCCGCATAGGTTCGTAGCGCCAGGGCGGACGCTTTTTGCTCTTCCAGAAGCGTCTGAACTTGAGAAACCATGCGATTAATACTAGACCCCAAACTAGCAACTTCATCCTCTCCTTCAACGCGCAGACGGGTATCCAAATCCCCTTGAGCCAGTTTCTGAACCGCGCTAGACGCCTCCAGAATAGGTTCAACCGCACGTTTAGCCAGCAACACAGCCACCACACCCGCCAACAAAGCCGTTATCCCCGTTCCCCACAGCAGATTTGACAGCGTTTTGCTCGACTTATCTTGGGCAATTTCTTCCTTAATCGTTTGGTTAACCAAAACATAGTCAAAAGTCCCAATTCCCAGAACAGGAACCACACTAAGCGTAACCGCCAAAACTGTAGCTTTAGTCGATAATGAAAGCCGCCCCCACCAGGAACCCGTTTTAGCAGACCCGTCGCTTACAGGTGCAGGAGTTGCACTGACAGGAAACGTCGGAGCCGCATTCATTTTATCCTGAAAGTCAGCACCGTACATGGAGCCATTGTCCCTCACGCTATTACTACTGATATTATCTGGAATTTGGTTATCACCATTACTGGCTGTATCGAATTTCTGAACCATGAAACAAGCACCATTGTGTGATAATAAATTGGCAATGACATAAAAAGCCGTAACAAAAGTCCTTTTTCCCTCGCCTCCCACCAAAGCTATCTTTGCCAAGAATTCAATCGATCTCTTCTGTTTACTTATCGCTGCGCGTAACCCATAATTGCCTCAGTATCCAAAACCAATAAAATTTCTCGCTCTTGCAAAGTACATCCGCGTAAATAAGGAACCAAATTCGATGACACTTGACCATGCGGCGATTGAATCGAATCCGGTGTCAGACGCACCACACCTTCAACCGTTTGGACAACTAGCCCTAAAGCCCCTGAACTATTGCGGATAATGATGATGCTGTATTGCTGAACATTCGTCAGAACTTCTGGTAACCCTAACATCTTCCCCAAATCAATCACCCACAAAACGCGAGAACGCCGATTCAGCAATCCCAAAACATAAGGAGGCATATTGGGCATCGGTGTCAATCGTCCCGGTGGCAAAACAATAACTTCCTGCGCCCGACTCATTGACAAAACAGCCGATGTTTTTTCACCTAACTGAAACTTCAGATAAGTATCTCCCTGATTTTTCGTATGCAGGGGTTTTTTCGGTAAAAGAGCGAGTGTACTGGTCAGGGTAGGTAAATCCGGCATAATTTTATTTATGGGTCATTAGTCATTAGTCATGAGTTATCAGTTTTTACAATAAACAAACGACAATAGACATAAACTGTCCTACAGAGCGACTGATTTAATGGCACGTAGAATTTGTTCGCGAGTAAAGGGTTTAGTCAGGTAGGCATCAGCACCTTGTTTCATCCCCCAAAGCCGATCAATTTCCTGATTTTTAGATGAACAAATTACGATAGGAATCTTTTCCGTGACCGGATGAGTCTTCAACCTACGACACAGCTCAAACCCGCTCATCCCTGGCATAACCACATCCGTAACAATTACATCTGGCTTTTGTTCCAACACCTTATTCAGCGCTTCTTTAGCACCAATAGCATTGATAACGTTATAGCCACTTTCTCGAAGATAATGGCTCATTAATTCCAGTTCAGATAAAGTATCTTCTACAATCAAAATTGTACCCATCAACGTTGTACTCATCGTTCAGCTATCCTCATAAATTAACTCAAAAAAATCTATTCGTGATACTCCTGAACTAAGATAAGTGTTTAAACACCATCTTTAGTAATTCGGATTGGTTAAACGGTTTAGTCAAGTAGCCCGATGCCCGGACTAACTTCGCCTTAGCTCGGTCTAGAAACCCAGTATGACCCGTTACCATGATGATGGGAGTTGTCTTAAACAGCGAATGCTTCCGCAACAGAGAACATAATTCATAGCCATCTAAATTAGGCATTTCCACATCCAGCAAAATCAGGTCAGGCTTAATCCGGACAACCTGCATTAATGCCCTTACTGGGTCATTAATCATCACCACCGAGAAGCTTTTATCATCCAAAAAAGAATTAATCGCATTCAAGACCGTTGTACTATCATCAATACAAGCAATTGTGTAGGTAGTTTTCTTCTTGGCAGTAGTTTGAGTTGCACCCGCCGCGCCGCTCGTATTAGCCGATTTATTAGCTAAATTTTGGTTAGGTTTTTGAATTAACTCTAACTTAGCCGGAGTACTCGTTTGAGCCGAAGCATTAGCCGGAGTGCTAGACGCCGCATTAACGGATTCTGAAGACTGCTGGCGTCGCAATTGTTCGTGACAGCGTTCAACCAATGTTCGTAGCTCAATGCGACAGAACTTAGGCAAATCCTCAAAATTATCTTGAGGAATTAATTGGTAAGTTCCTTCTCTAACCGGAAGCAGCGAACGAATGACTTCTTCCGCTAACTCTTCGATGAGAGTTGCAGCTTGGGCTGAGGTGAGATACTGTTGATTGACTAACCAGTTAATCGCTTGGTAATCCGGATTTTGACTCGACTGACTCTCTAAATCAGATTCAAATAGCAAGCGAACCTGAACCCGAACAGCACTAACAAGTGTCGGAATTTCACGAGAAAGCTGACGCAAATGGCGGTCAAGTCGCTCGAATGGATCAACTGAATCTGAAGCATAGATTAGTTTACCCTGTTCTAGATGGATTGACCAAGAAACAGATCCACTCGATATTTGTAAACAACCATTAGCCTGACGACTAGATAATTGTGCTAATAACGAGAGCGGGTTTAGCCTTTGGGAAGATCTATAGCTAGCCATAGAAACGGTGTTCATGTGTATCTACCTGGGTCTCATCCAATCGTCGCAACTAGAATTGTTGACTCACGCCCTTACAAAGTACTTTCCTCTCTTGAGAATCACGTTGCCACGAGAAAGATCATTTCAAGGTTAAGAAAGAGCTTCCGGTTGCCGAAAAATACTCTTCTTGAGCAGCAATAACCAACAATTCAGGCTTATTGAATCTTTTTGCATTTTTATCCCTGTTCCCTGGCAATCCGGGCAATGGAAAAGTTTTTCTCTTCAGGGAGTAGCTGCATCCTGGAATGAATGGGTGATAAAAAAATCGCACCTAAGGGGAGCAGGCTTGACTCTTTTATTCTCTGGCTATAAAATTAGCTCACTAAGCACCAAAAAGCATTGGTCAGAGTGTCTATCAATAGTCCATAATAACATGGAGATCTGCTGGCATTGTCACGCTTAGAGAGGTTCACTTTATCTCAAATTTAAAGAGATAGAGGCTTGCCTTAAAAGCGGGAATACATCCTCTGGTAACAAAAAAATCTCCAGTTAAGGGTAGATTTACAAATCCAGCACTTCTTATTCATTATCTTAACAGAATTTTATTATAAACAAGGTAAAGCGATGATAAAATAATCGAAAAATATATAAAGAAATTATGGGAGAACTTATTTCTATCTACAGCGAGAATAATTAAAATATTTTCGAGGGTTAAGCTGGGTATTTTTTTTTGAGTAAAAACTCCAGATAATCGAGCCGTGGACACATAGCTTAGGACAAAGGAACTGTGGTAGAGACGTTCCCTAGAAGTCTCGACTAAATTCTGATGTGTCCTAACCGATGCCAGCGGTTGCTATAAATATTAAACTATACTAAATATTTCTCGAATTTAATTTATTCAAGTGTTTTCAAAAGCCGTTGAATTTTGGGTTGCTGCTGCCGTTTTAATGATTCCGGAAAACTTAACTCCATAGCAATTCGGTAAGTCGGTGCATTAGTAACCTGTTCCAATCGCCCTCCAGTCGGCGTTGGCACCAACTCTTCGATCATTTCCACCTGAGCCAACAAACTCTGAGGCTGAGGGGCATTTTTCTCTTGACTCACCAGTAAACCAATCAGCGGTCGAGTTTGCTGCATGGTTTCTAGATTCAAAATATGGTGTTCATCGAATTCCAATCTTAAATCCTGAGTCCCGATTTCCATCACTCTAGCCGTATACGAATGACCTTCCCACCCATCCCAGTAAAGCTGCGCCACAGCCTGAACTTGTTTCCGTACTGTACTTTTGACACCCATCTTCTCCGCAATCGCCGGACGGAATTCCACAAAGACGCGCTTAATCGAAGTCACAATAAACTTCAGGGATTCCCAAGGATTATCCTCCTCCACACGGCTTTGGGAAAACCACTCCTTCACATCCGAAAAAATCACCAACGTCAAATCATCAATTTGAGTACGGCTAAGACTGATAAAATCAACAAAAATCTTCGCCTGAAGTTTACTCGTCGCCATCGCCCGCAGTACCCGAGCATTCAGTAACACCCGCGCCCCGTAATCTCCCACCAACTCAATCTTGACTTCATCCGGAATATTGGGCCACTCATCCAGCAGAATCTGGGCACCGGTTTCACTCACATCAATCGTCTCACCCGTCCAACTGCTACCCCCACTATGAATAATCGCGGTCAACTTCCGTTGTAGACGGTGCGCCCGCCGAAGTTGGGGTTGCTCGAATGCCACCAGCACCGCTGCTAATAGCAAAAACAAATTAAAAATACACCACAGAGCATTAATTAGAACCGCCTGAGTATCTTCTGGACTAAGAATTAACCAAAACGGTAAAGTAAGCAAAGATGCCGAAGCGATCGCACTGACAATCACCAGATACCGCACCGACTCAAAATCAAAGCTGCGCTTCGTCACCGAAAGCCCTTTATCGGTCACATTAAACGACCCCAGTCCGGGATTCACGACAGCCAAAAGCGTAACAATCCCCGCCTGGAATGACATCGCAAACTCAAAAATCTCATTCCAGAACGAAAAACGCACATGCTTATAAGGAATATGATTCGTCTGCATCGACAAAATAATGTGAGGCAGCGCATAACATAGAGTTTCTAGCCCCAAACCTTTAACCGAATTAATCCCAAACAACAAAAACAGCGGCGGCGCCAGAGCATACATCAGACGGGGATAGCCATAGAAAAAATGCGATGTCGCACTGAAATAACAAATCCGCTGAGGAATCGTCAAATTCAGTTTCGGGTTAATCAGCGGATTCTCCAAGCGCAGAATCTGAGCCATACCCCGCGCCCAACGCACTTGTTGACCCACATAAGCCGAAAACTTCTCCGGCGCTAAACCCGCGACCATAATCTTGTCATAATAGAACGACTTATACCCCAGCGAATGCAGCCGGAAAGCCGTGTGACAGTCCTCCGTCACCGTTTCCGTCGCAATCCCACCGATTTGCAGCGCATACTCTTTACGAATGACCGCCGCCGAACCACAAAAGAACGCCGCATTCCAAAAATCATTCCCCTTTTGCAGTACCTTATAAAACAACTCATTCCCCACCGGAATCTTACCCTTAGTTAACAAATTCCGCTCAAACGGGTCAGGGTTAAAGAACCAGTGAGGCGTCTGGACAAAAGCCACTTGGGGATCAAAAAAGAAGCCAACCGTATGCTTCAAAAATTGTTTGACGGGCATGTGGTCACAATCAAGAATTAACACCAAATCGCCCGTTGTCCGGCGAAACGCCGTATTAATATTCCCAGCTTTAGCATGGTCATTATTATCCCGCGTCAACATAATTGCGCCCAGTTCCTCACAGGTTTGGCGTAACTCAGCGCGACGGGCTTTATACTTTTCGGCTCTGCCATCATCTAAAACATACACCTTTTTTTTGTCCGCAGGATAATCAATAGCGAGAGCGCACAGCGTCGTTTTGCGGACAATTTCCACATCTTCGTTATACGTCGGAATATAAATATCAACCTTGGGCCACTGCTCTTCAGGATACAGGGAAAGGTCAACAGGTTGGCGGTCTTTAATTTTGAGCGTTTGAAAATAGGCAAGAACAAGAGTCAGAATAGCGTAAAGTTCCGCCACAAATAACAATAAACTGAATATGCCATTGAGCCAGTCATCCAGATTCAGGGTATAGTTAACCCGGTAATAGAGATAGCGCACCGTGGTGACTAGACTCAGTAACACTAAAAATAAGTGAATATACTCACTCTTTTTTTTAGTAGGCTTTTGTCCTTCCATCTGTAGGGCAAGACGACCCACCGCCAGCAGCATGGCAGTAACCAAGGCTTGTTGCCAGATAGCCGGACGAGCCGTGATTAAGGGATGTAGCAATAACACCAGTGACCCAATTAGTAAGAGGATCTGATTGTTAGAAAGCCACTGAAAAAATTGGTCAAAGGCGTGCGGTAGGTGGTCTACCAACCAATGGGTTAATTGTTCACGCTTTTGTGGCGAAATCCAAAAGCGTGTACGACTGAGCTTGGACTTACTTTTTGAGGATGGACTCGTCATTGGGAGTTAGTCATTGGTCATTGGTTATGGGAAATTAGTTATTGGTTATTAATTAGTCATGGACAAACAACAAAGGACAAATGACAAATGACAAACCATCATTTCTCCTGACCAGCAACCCGCTTAAGATAGAGCTGGACAAGGGCGTAAAGGATCAGCGTTGCTGCCACCAAAGCGGGTCCCAACAGGAACCAACTTGTCCCCAACAGTCGGAGAACTCGGTTAGGCAGCGGCGTTTTTTCCACGCTTACAAGCGGTTGTTGCTTGAAAAAATCAAGGTTGTAAGCATTTGGACTATAAGCATCAGCGCCTTGTTCATTGGCACTAATCAGGACAGTATCATCCTGAATTTGGAAGAATAAAGGATCGTTTTTTAACAAATCCTGCACTTGTTCAAGACCTTTGTCCGTTTGAGCAGCAAGAGCCAGTAGCACCCGTTCGTCATTCCAAGGAGACATAATTTCCTTGACAACGCCATCATTATCAGGAGACGCCTGAATCTCGCTTTCATCTAACTGGCGCGTCAGGGTGTCCCTCAGTTCAAAGCCACCTGCTGTAAAAACCTCTGGGAAAGGAAAATCCTTTTCGATGCCAACCCCTACTAGATGGTATTCTTCACGTACCTCTTGTGGCAACATATCGGCAGTGTAAACCGTAAATTGAACCGATTCTGCCTTAGTCAATCGTCCCAATCTGGCACTAAATTCCAACGCCGTCATCACATCGCTGGGTGAGGGAGTCTTGGGCAGAACCATTGCCATCTGGGACAAATCCTGAGGTGCGGCAAAGGGATAACCCAAGGTGACCAGTTTTAGGTCAGGGAGTTGAACCGCCGTTGTCCGGTTCAGTTTAAAACTGGTATCGTTATGCAATGTACCCCAAAGCTGTTGGTCAGTTACCTTGCTACAGGAACGCCGTTCCCGCGCATCCAGACGGAAATCGACCTGGATTTTTGAGGTCGGTTTGATTCGGTCTCCCGGCAAGTCAATTTTCAGGGTCTCACGAGTGCCACCATTGATAGACGTGAGCCGTTTGCCAATCAGTGCGACATCATCGAGCTTCACTTCCACTAAGGACGTTTTGGCATTAATTTGCGGTCCATAGCTGTAAACCAGAGTCATGGAGTTCCCTGACTCAAACCGGTCATCGGGTAAAGCCCGAAAGTCAAATTCAATCGGTGGCGAATCAGAACCCCGAACCGTTATATCTTCAAAAGGCTGACCGCTGCGATTTGTCAGGTCAGACAGTTCAAATTCCTCTGCCAGGGGCAAATAGCCGGGCCAATCACGGGGCGGCGGGGAAGGTACAGCATCTAGGTCTTTGACTAAAACAGTTTGACCTGTGCCAATCTTTTGGTCTTTGGACTGCACCAAAAACTGGATAGCTTTCTTCACCCCTGCTTCGCCATTACCCGTTGCCACTAGCACCGGGGCGACATCTTCTGGGGTAGTTGTCAGCATCAATACCCCAACATCAGGTGGTAACGCTTTCTCCTTCTCATCCAGAATTTGATTATCCTTGATTGGCATGGGCAACGCCAGGGACTTCAAGGCGCTCTGCTGTTCTGGAGTACCAATAATGACTAACTGCTCAGTTAACTTTACATCGTCAACCGTTTTAACCAGGCGAGTATTCAGGCGGCGGTAATCAGCAATCCGACCTAAAGACGCTTGGAAGCGACTGGTTGCCGTAAGCCACGCCTGGTCTACTTTAGACGGCAAAAGGTAAGTAATCTGATTGGGTTCTAAGCTGAGTTCGTCAAAGATGGGGTAGGGATAGCGATTAAAGTCTAGGGCAATCGGTTGGGGTTCGTAGTCAAAGGTGATTTTAGAATCGGGCAGAATCTCTGTCCATAGAGAAGGGTCATAAGGGTCTTGGGTACAAGTGGGAGAATTATTTTGTAGGGCGGCAATGGTAATTTGGTTATAGTTCTGGAGTTGTGATAGCGGCACATCAAATACCGCATTACCAATTTCGCCCTCCTCTTGGCTGAGTGGAATACTGCCGATACTCGCCCCATTAATCATCACAGTCAGATTAGAGCGAGTCGCATAGAGAGCCGGGGAATGGCGATAGCGAATCAGAGCTTTGACAGATTTGAGCTTCCATTGGCGGGGACGGGTAAATCCCAGCCGTGCTTCGTCATAGATACCCCGCAAGCTGAAGCGAGAGCCGACGACTGGGCTACGGTTGAATTCTAAGACATAAGGGTCGCCTTGGGGCGCTGCCTTAACCTGTGGCGCTTTAGGGGGCGGTGATGGTAGATCAAACTCTTGGCTGGAGCGTTCTTTCTTCTCATCAATCGCGCCTTCCCGATACGTCTCAGTCGAGGGGGTGATAGCGGGGGAAGCTGGGGCATTACTCTGAGCCTGAGCCAAGGTGGTGGTCAAGGCAAGGGGAAGCGTGAAGCCGAGTAATAACAGTAGGATTAGAGATTTTCGCTGGAAGCGGTTTATTATTGTCGAGGGGAATTTGGGTTGAGTAAAGCGACGATTGTGTCGGTGTGAATTTCGATTACTCAAAGGTAGATGGTAGGGTGCCTTACGAAGAAAGCGTTTCATTAGTTGGAGTCTTGAGTCTTGTGATAAAATGCCGCGTTATGAAATGCCACCCCGTTTTTCGCAATGTCCTCAGGTTAAATGCTCAGCTCACACTGTACCCGAAGGGTTCGTGTGTGGTAGTTGACGCCGAGAGAGGACTTCAACTACTTGATACAGAACTTCTATAGGTCAATCCGGAGTTGGGTTCATGAACCGCGCCTTACTTCGTGAAGACGCGGATTGCCAGAGATAACCTGGCAGTAGAGACCTTCCATGGACGGTCTGTACATGAATAGGGCATGAGTTGGTAGGGGATAATCACTGCCGGACACTTCTCTAGTTCGGCTTAAATGTAGGCTCAAGAATCTTTGGGAACTGGGTAAATCCAGGACACACCTCTATCAATGCCTGAAGAGACGTTGTACTTTACGCGAGAGGATTATATCCATGATTCGTGTTCCGGTAGTCAGTAAAGAAGGAAAACCGCTAATGCCCACTAAACCGTCCAGGGCTAGACGGTGGGTTAAGGAAGGCAAGGCTATTGGCAGATGGTCAGATTTAGATATTTTCTCGTTATGTTGATGTTAATTCTCATGGCTATGTTTGGCGAGGTAGCGTCAAAGTTACGTCATCACCATTCCGGATTATCACTCGCCCTGGCGCAGTGAAGCGGGGCAAGGAATACGGTTTTTTCCGTCGCCAATTGCACTTTGAAGTGCCGGACAAATCAGGAACGAGAAAGCGCAAAGGTGGAACTATCACGCCGTTTGGTCTTAGGGTCGGTGATTTAGTAAGAGCCGAGAAAGCTGGAAGAATCTATATTGGCTATGTTGGCGGTTACACCAAGACACAGAAAACTAAGAGTATTTCTGTTTGTGACTATACCTGGAAACGTATAGGTCAATTTGCCCCCAGTAAAGTTGAGTTAATCAGAAGGAGTAATGGCTTATGCACAGCGTAAATGATGAACCAAGGGGTTCGACACCCTTGGTTCATCTGCCAATTATGCGTGGCGATGGGAGTGTCATTCCAAAGCATCGGACAAAAGCTCAGATACCTCCCCCTGTATATCCTGGCGATTATCATCGTAAATCATCAGAGTTTCCAGCTTGACATGGCGACTCAACCGCTGGACTTTGCGGACATCCCCCGTAATATCTAAAGCATGGGTAATACTGGAATGTCGGATGCGATGAGGACTCATCTGTTTACTTATCCCTGCCTTTTTGCAATAAAGACAAACCAATTGCCGCAGTGCCTCACCCGTTAAGCGGTTGCCGCGTTTGTTATAACTCACTGCCACAAATAAAGGCGCGTTAGGGTCAACGCCATTTCGCTCATTTAACCAAGCCAGGATTGCTTGTGTCGTCGCTTCTGAGATATTAATAACCTCTCGTGAGGCTTGACCTTTACCCAGGATAGTCAGCGTCTTATTATTTGGCTCAAAGTCCTTAACATCAAGATTCACGACCTCACTACGCCTTAGCGCATTAGACCAGAGCAGGTGTAGGATAGCATAATCTCTCAATCCCTTTTTGGTCGAGCGATCGCACTCCATCAAAACCCGCTTAAACGCCTTGATATCAATACCCGTAGTATCCCGATAGGCTCGATTTCTTTCCCCCTCGATATCTTCCAGGCTATAGCTACAGCGTCCTATCTTCCGGGCAAACTTCACCAAAGACTTAACCGCCGCCAATCGCCTATTGACGGTTGCTGGCATCAACCCCTGCTCTAACAGAAAAGCCTTATATTTAAGCACCAAAGACACAGCCGCAAACCTATCCAAGGATAAAAACTCAACGACAATCTGTGGTGTTGGTTCGGGGGTATTAGCTACTACAAAAAAGAAGTTTCTCAAGTCTTTTTTATAAGCCGCCCGTGTTTGGGGAGATCGCTTGTCTTGTAGTAGCATAAAGATTAAATCATCTTGGGATTGAGACAGCCAGGAATCATTAATCGATGTTGAAAGGGAACCGTCCATTACTGACGTGACATCCTCCTGCACACTTATCTCCCGATTAGGGTTGTGGGAATCCCAACTTCCGCAAGATGCTACGTTCATCAGGGTTTGTCCAAGAATTTAGTTACAGTTATTCTACCCGAAGGGTGAGGTCTTGCGGGGTAAAGAACTGTAACCAAATCTCTATAGACATCTACGCAAACCTAATCAAAATGCATAGCTATAACCATCCTTACGGTGAATCGGTGTGCAGTAATCCAATCGGGTTGACCTCCTTTTCTTGTCGATAACGAACTCGC
>NZ_JAVJQN010000133.1:0-7965 GCF_040218245.1 Coleofasciculus sp. E1-EBD-02
CCCACCAAGTTATCGGATTTATCGCCATCCCCAAAAAATCCCACGAATCGCTTGATTTCTGCTGTGATTTCAGGTACTATTTCACCATGGGAAAATGTGCGCTCCTATAACCCCCTTTTCAGGAACATTGGTATCCCTGACTATAAACTCTAAGTCTCAGAATTATTCTCCTTGAACTTACACCTCAGCCAATGTCAATGGTGCGTTAGCGAAGCGTAACGCACCCTACTGGCTTTGACGAATGACGAATAACAAATGCCAACTCACGATATCATCGACAACCGCAACCAAAAACTCGTAGACAGTATTAACTGTATCCTCGACTCCTCAGACGCCGCCCATTTTGCTGTCGGTTATTTCTTCCTTTCTGGTTTCATCGCCATCGCCCCCCGCCTCGCCACTATAAAGGAAATGCGGTTACTTATCGGTAATACCAGCAACCGCGAAACCATCGAACAACTCGCCGAAGGATATCGCCGCTTAGAATTAATTAAAGACCAAATCGAAGCCCAAACCTATCCCAAACGCATCCTCCGCCAGGAAATGGTAGCCCAAACTGCCGAAAATATCCGTTCTAGCGTGGAATTAATGGATCAAACCGATGCAGCGGAAACCTTGGTGAAAAACCTGGTACAAATGATCGAAGAAAAACGCTTACAGGTGCGAGTGTATACCAAAGGACGACTCCACGCCAAAGCCTACATCTTCGACTATGGTAAAGTTTATAACCAATTGGGACAACTCGTCGATCGCGCCGAACAAGGTATTGCTGTTGTCGGTTCCTCTAATCTCACCTTATCGGGCATTTCCCATAATACTGAACTCAACGTCATTGTTCACGGAAACGACAACCACCAACAACTCACCCACTGGTATAACCAACTCTGGGAAGACGCCGAAGACTTCGACGAAACCCTAATGCAGCAGATGCAGCAGTCGTGGGTAATGGCACCAACCCGCCCCTACGATATCTATATGAAAACCCTCTATATGTTAGTCCGCGATCGCATCCAAGAGGAAAACCGAATCGAAATTATCGCCGATGACGCGATTACCCAGCAACTCGCCGACTTCCAAAAAGTAGCCGTTAACCAAGCCATCAAAATTATCCGCGACTACGGCGGCTGTTTCGTCTCCGATGTCGTTGGCTTAGGGAAAAGCTTTATTGGCGCGGCGATTGTCAAACGGTTTGAACAAGTGGAACGCGCCCGCCCTTTAATTCTTTGTCCCGCCCCCCTCATAGAAATGTGGGAACGTTACAATGAAGTTTATCATCTCAACGCCCGTGTCCTCTCACTGGGAATGCTGCGAGATGATGGTGAAAATGGGGAAAACCGTCTCATCAACGACTTCCGCTATAAAGATAGAGACTTTATCCTTATCGACGAAAGCCACAACCTCCGCAACCCTAGCACCCAACGCTACAAAATCGTCGAAACCTTCCTCGCCACTGGGAAACAATGCTGCTTCCTCACCGCCACCCCCCGCAATAAAAGCGCCTGGGATATTTATAACCAGATAAAACTCTTCCACCCCGACGACAAAACCGACTTACCCGTAGACCCCCCGGATTTAAAAGCTTACTTTAAATTAGTCGAAAAAGGCGATCGCGACTTACCCAATTTATTATCCCATATCCTGATCCGCCGCACCCGCAACCACATTCTCCGTTGGTACGGCTTCGACGCCCAAACCCATCAACCCATCGAACCCGCCAACTTTTCCGCCTACCTCACCGGGAAACGCCGCGCCTATGTCATTGTGGGCGGGAAGCACCAATTTTTCCCCAAACGCCAATTAGAAACCATTGAATACAGCATCGAAGATACCTACCAAGGCTTATACCAACAACTGCGCCATTATCTAGGAAAATCCCGTAAACGCCAACTCACCAATCCCCCCGCCAATGAACTCTGTTATGCCCGTTATGGTATAGGCAATTATGTCTTAAAAGCCAAGCAGAAACAAGACCCCTATTCCAGCTTACAAACAGCCGGGGCGAACCTGCGCGGACTCATCCGGGTGCTACTCTTCAAACGCTTCGAGTCTAGCGTCGAAGCTTTCCGAGAAACCGTGAACAAACTCCTCAACGCCCATTATCTGTTTGAGAAAGCCTTAACTCAAGGATTTGTTCCCGCTGGGGAGGAAGCCCAATCGATTCTCTATGAACCCAACCAAGGCGAAGAACAAGACATACTTGATGCCTTACGTCAGGCGTCTGGAAAATACAAACTCGCCGACTTCGATGCCGAACGCCTACACCAGCATATTCACCATGATATCCAACTCTTCGAGAAAATTATCGCCTTAGTTCAACCCATCACCCCCGCCCAAGACACCAAACTACAAACCCTAAAATCCGGGCTAAACCAAGCCCCCCTAACCAACAGTAAACGCCTCATTTTCACCCAATACGCCGACACCGCCCGTTACCTCTACGACAACCTCAACCCCGACGGGAAACAGGATGATATTGAAGTTATTTATAGCGGCGATAAAAGTAAAGCCCGTATCGTCGGTAGATTCGCCCCCAAAGCCAACCCCGACTATCAATTTAGCCGGAATGAAACAGAAATTAACACCTTAATTGCCACCGATGTCCTCGCCGAAGGGTTAAACTTACAAGATGGCAACTTAATCATTAACTATGACCTGCATTGGAACCCAGTGCGCTTAATTCAGCGGTTTGGTCGAATTGACCGAATTGGGAGTGAAAATGATATCGTTTACGGCTTTAACTTTTTACCCGAAACCGGATTAGACAGAAATCTCGGCTTACGTCGCATCCTCGCCAACCGCATCGCCGAAATCCACGAAACCATCGGCGAAGATTCGGCAATTCTCGACCCCACGGAACAACTCAACGAAGACGCGATGTATGCTATCTATGAGAAAAATGGCGATAGCCAGCAACTGAGTTTATTTGAGGATAATGGGGAATTTTTAGACCTAAATGAAGCCGAAGAAATCCTGCGCCAGTTACAAAAAGATGACCCAACCGAATACAAACGCATCGCTAATTTACCCCATGGTATCCGCACCGCTAAATTCTCCCTAAATAAAGGATTATTCGTGTTCTGCGAAGCTTCCTATCCCAATCGCCCTGAGTTAAAAGGGTATCAGCAGTTAGTCTTACTCGATGACAAAGGAGAGATTGTATCACGGGATATTTCTCGCATTTTAGGACGACTAAAAAGCAGCGCCCAAGAAGAAGGATTATCCTTACCCCAAGATTATAATGCGGCGGTAATGAAAATTAAACGTCAATTTGCCGAAGACGTAAAACACCGCCAAGCGGAACGGGACTATAGCCGCAATCTCAGCCAAGGACAAAAATATAGTTTACGGGAACTCCGACTCTTTTTTGAAACAATTAACGATGAGGAAATAAAAGCCCAAATTAATCTATTAGAAAAAGCCTTCCGCGAACCCGTCACAACAGGACTAAAGCGCGAGTTAAATCGACTTAGACGTAATAATATAACCGGAAATGAACTATTTATCAAACTCAAGCAAGTTTACGCCCAATATGACCGACACGAATGGCTAAACCGTCGCCAAAAAGATGAGGATTACTTAGTTCCAATAATTGTTTGTAGTGAAGCCTTGGTTTGATGGAAGCTGGGGGAGATGGGGAAGCTGGGGGAGATGTAGGGGCAAAATTTATCATTAACGGGAAGGTTTTAACCCTGATGTCACTCAATGTAATCAGTGTAACTAATCTCTCACTTCCCTACCTCACTCTCTCTAATAAATCCGTGAAATCAGTGTTTTGACAAATGACAAATGACAAATGACAAATGACAAATGACAAATGACAAATGACAAATGACAAATGACAAATGACAAATGACAAATAACCTAACTCACTACCCCTACCCTTCAACGCGACGGGTAATCATGGGCAAACATGGTGCTGTCGCCACCAGCCAACCCCTCGCCACATTAGCGGGGATGGAGATGATTTGGGCGGGGGGAAATGCTGTTGATGCGGCGTTAGCGATCGCGATCGCACTCACGGTAGTTGAACCCACCTCTAACGGAATTGGTTCTGACGCCTTTGCCTTAGTCTGGGATGGTCAGTTACATGGACTCAACGCTTCCGGTAAAAGTCCTCAAGCCTTAACCCTAGACCATTTTACCGGGATGGAGGACATCCCCCAACGGGGGTGGTTACCCGTCACCGTACCCGGATGTGTATCGGCTTGGCGAACATTATGGCAACGGTGGGGAAAATTACCCTTTGAGCAATTATTTGCCCCGGCGATTCGCTATGCTCGGTCAGGATATCCCGTTTCTCCGGTTACCGCAACCGCTTGGAAACAGGCAGAGGCGATTTTCCTCCCCCTGAAGGGGCGAGAATTTGAGCCGTTTAAATCTGTATTTTTTCCCAATAACCGGGCGCCACATCCGGGAGAGGTGTGGGGAAGTGAGGCTCATGCCCAAACCTTAACCCAGATTGCCCAAACGGGGGGTGAATGCTTTTATCAGGGAGATATGGCTGGTGCGATCGCGAATTTCGCGGCGGATACGGGGGGCTTATTAACCGTAGCTGATTTCGCTACCCATCAAGCGGATTGGGTGAACCCGATTTCCACTACCTATCGAGACTTACGGGTTTGGGAAATTCCCCCCAATACTCAAGGATTAACGGCACTAATCGCCTTGAATATCCTAGAAGGATTCGACTTACGTCAATATCCCCGTGACTCGGTGGAAAGCTATCATCTGCAAATTGAAGCCATGAAGTTAGCTTTTGCCGATGCCAAGCGTTATATCGCCGATCCTCGGTTTATGGATGTAGCAGTTAAGCAACTCCTGGATAAAGACTATGCCCAAACCCGTCGCCAATTAATCACAGACACCGCGATTCCCTTAGCCCAACCCGGTTTAGCCAAAGGTGGAACCGTCTATTTAGCCGCCGCCGATGGGGAGTTGATGGTGTCGTTGATTCAATCGAATTATCAAGGCTTGGGCAGTGGGATTCTGATTCCAGGTACAGGTATTGCCCTGCACAATCGCGGGTGTGGTTTCACCTTAGAAACAGGTCATCCCAATCAAGTCGCACCCGGAAAACGTCCCTATCATACGATAATTCCCAGCTTCCTCACCCAAGACGGTCAACCCTTAGGACCCTTTGGCGTCATGGGGGAATATATGCAGCCCCAGGGACATCTACAAATGGTCGTGAATCTGGCAGACTATGGCATGAATCCCCAAGCAGCACTAGATGCCCCACGATGGCAGTTTATCGCCGGAAATCAGGTACTTTTAGAGCCAACAGTACCGTCTCATATTGCCTTGGCACTTGCCCAACGGGGACATCATATTGAACGGAGTGCCGACAGGAAACGGTTTGGCAAGGGTCAGATAATTTTACAGCAGGGAGGCGTTTTCGTTGCCGCATCTGAACCCCGTGGGGATGGGTTGGCATTGGCGCAGTAGGGGCGGGTTTATACCGAGTTGCGCTCAAACATAGTAGATAGGAAAAGCAGGGGGAGCAGGGGGAGCAGGGGAAGCAGGGGGAGGGAAAGTTATATCTTTAGAATGCAATTTGGTATTAGGCACTCAATGTTGAATCCCACCGATAACATCTGTAGCAAAACCCGCCCTGACTAACGTCAAAACCAGATTCCTTCAAAGGTTGTGAAGCCCTCCCGACACCCGACACCCGACACCCTACACCCGACACCCGACACCCCACACCCCATACCCTGCCTACACCTCAACTCCCTTGTCACCCCTCGATAAGATCGTCATTCATTTGTCATAACCTTGTCACACCCCCTTTCTAAAGTAGAGAGTGAAGCAAGTTCCCTCTAGTGCAGCTCGGCAGAAATACTTGAGCAGCTCATCTTAGAGTAAAATGGAACAATGAAGCCAAAAAAACTGGATGACCTAATCAAATATTACACTCACAACAACCTTCGCTATGTCTGACCCCTGTCCCCTCCCCGGATCTGGCGAATAGGAGGTATAACCCTCTGTTCAATCTAAACAACTGTAGAAAATAATATCCAACCCCAATAGTTTCAGGGATAGCTGAAGCTTTTACAGTGCAAACGTACTAGACTAGGCGCTAAGCTTTATCCCGTAATAGTTTTAGCAATCAACCTCTCAAAAATAGAAACCATGTTAGTCTGGCAAGCGCTTCATGATCGCGAAGCGCTTGTAAATAGACAATCTTATCGGTTGAAACTCCCGCTATCATTGGGATTGAGCGCGATGGTACATAAAATGAGGCGCGTCAAAAATCGCCGCAAGGCGCATGGTGAGGCAGTTTCAATTTTATGTAGGGTGATATCATGTCCCTACGATTGCCCATAATTGCAATGCTGCAATAACAGGGGTTTCAGGCGTTTTTATTAGGGGTGTTTGACCGGACATGATATGAACTTCAGTTTGACGCCAAAGTCAGCAGCCAGTAGCGGTCACAGGATTTTTGAGGGAAGCGTGCGATCGCGTGATGTTATGTCCTGACGATTGCCAATAATTGCAAGGCTATTTGAATAAGGGTTTTAGGCATTTTATAAGTGAGAAAGCGAGAAAGCCCGAAATTAAATACAGCGTATTGCCCAAAAATGGGATGCTCTTGTATCATATCATTCAAGCTTGTTGCCACCCTTGTACTTCCATTGAAAGGGTTTAGACATAGTACGGTTGAAGTAATCAATGAATTCTAAAATGCGAGAGCTTAATTCCACAGTAGAGGTAAAACTGGCACGACGGAGCAAGCGTCTCACTAAAATACTGAACCAACACTCAATCTGATTTAACCAAGAGGTATGTTTTGGGATGTAAACGAAACGAATACGGTGGTTGGTATCAGACAAAAAAGCGGCACGGCTGGTCATGGACTTAAGAATCCCTTTTTGTTCCTTCACTCCCAAGTCGGTATCGATTTGACAGCAAGCAGCAACCAGTCGCACCAGGGAAGCTGATTTGTGAATGTTGAGTTGGTCAACCAGAAAAATCCACTCCCCATCCGGGTCAGTTTCAATGGTATTGGCTATATGGTTGGCAAAGTCGCATTCTTGGCGAGTTGGACTAATCGTAGGAGCGATTGCTTTTCCTGTAGCAATCTCCAAATTGGCAATTAGGCTAACTGTACCATGGCGAATGTACTCAAATTCTTGGTATTCAATGCGCCCTGGTTTCATCGGTAAAGTTCTAGCCGCACGTTCGAGTGCCTGGATGCCTGTCATCTCATCGGTACTTACCAGATGAATTCCTTTTTCAGACAAAGTTTGAGCTTGTTCATACAACTGGCAAATGGCTGTTACCTGTTGTTTGAATTCTTCTGGGTCATCCGGGTTAGCATTGAGCCAGTAACGACTTCGATGGGGTTGTAAAGTTGCCTCATTTTAAAAAACGTCCCACACTGCGCGGGGAAATCTGCTCTACTATACCTCGTTTGACTATTTCCGAGACTAACTCTTGGGCTGTCCAGTGACTCACTGGATGCCCCACCCTAGGGGGCGACTCGCAAGCCAGGGCGACAATCTGTACGACTTGCTCCGTTGTAAATGTAGCTGGAGTACCTGATCGGGGTGCATCGGCTAAAACGGCTATCATCATTTGTAGCAGTTGTTTGTCGCTGATACCCTCGCCTTCCATACTTATCATATGGTTAGCTGCCGCCGACCAGCGCTGTCGCCACCTCCGTACCGTGTTACGTGCCAATTGCAACTGTTGAGCTATCTGACTATTGTTCATACCCTCGGCAGCCAATAAAACTACCATTACCCGTTGCACTAATCCTTGAGGACTACTGTAGCGACGCACTACCTGTTCGAGTAAAGTTCGCTGTTGCTGTGATAATTTAATCCTCAGGGGACGGGGGTCAGGCATGGCTAAGGTTGTTATGAGTGCAATAGTTTGATTAGGTCATCCAGTTTTTTTGGCTTCATTGTTCCATTTTACCCTAAGATGAGCTGCTCAAGTATTTCTGCCGCGCTGCACTAG
>NZ_JAVJQN010000138.1:0-8374 GCF_040218245.1 Coleofasciculus sp. E1-EBD-02
ATATTCATCCGATAAAAGGAAAGTCTTACCGCAGTGGCAAGACTTTTAAATGTGGGCATTGTGGTTGGCATGGGGATGCCGATTTCAACGGAGCCAATAATATTGCACTTGTGGGGCTGTCTATAAACCAGCCTGGAGGCACGGGGTTGTCGTGCAAGTTAAATCGAACTATTGAATATGTTCAGCTTAGCTTGTTTGATGACTTCAGGGCTACTGAAAACCCAGACCGAGAGCGATAGCAGGTCTGGGTAGTTTATGTCGTTCTGTACTCCGTTCCTAGTGGAATATGGGGAAGTTGGGGGAGCTGGGGAAGCTGGGGTTGTAGAGACGTTCCGGTGGAACGTCTGGAAGCTGGGGAAGCTGAGGAAGATATCAGGGATAGCACATAGCACTATAGAAGGGGACGAATTTTGGCTTTATAGGCACTTTCATCCAAACCATCACCGACAGTAGCTTCAGCCGGATCGATCGCCTGATTTAATGCGTTAATGCGATCGTCAACTCCTGGATGAGTGCTGAGGAAAGAGGGGACGGAACCGCTTTTCTTCTGGAGTTTTTCCATGAAATTTACCATGGCTGACGGTGCATAGTCTGCTTTTTTGAGGATGTCTAACCCAACTTGATCCGCCTCCAATTCATCTTCACGACTATTGGGTAACCGCAGCGCCAAGTCCACGCCAATATTGACTAAGGTATTGCGATCTAGACCTGCGGCAACGGCTACTCCCCTGGCGATCGCGGTTTGGCGCATTTGTTGAATCATGTGTTCCTCTTCGATATGCCCGATTTCGTGGGCAATCACACTAGCCAATTGAGCCTCATTGTCCGCCGCTTCAATCAAACCGGTGTTGAGATAAATAAAACCCCCCGTAGTCGCGAAGGCATTAATGCTGTCATCCTTAACCACCTGAAACGTATAGGGAATATTAGAGCGTTGAGTTTCTTTTGCCAATCGCTGACCAATCTGATCAATGTAGCGGTTGACACTGGAATTGCGATAGAGTTGGATCTGGTTTCTCACCAACTGCTGATTGATCTGCTGCCCGATCTCGACTTCCTGGCGCTCAGAAATATTGGAAAGTTGGATAATCTGGACGCCTCGGAAAAGCAGATCCAGCCAGGGAATTGCTTGACTCACCTGAGGTGTACCCACGATCAGGCTAAACGCCAAGATCGCTGACACAAACGGATATAATAAACGACGACGGTGACGATGAGACCAGAAGGAGAAAGGATTAATCATGGTACATAAAATTAAAATAGCTACAGTTCAGGCACTCAAACAATAGACGCTACTTATAGGGTATAAGTTGCCATTGGCTCTCAAGAAACACTTTCTGGTACAGGAGGATGAGGAGAGGGCGATCGGCGATCCGAGTACATTGAGTGGACTGGTGTTGTTAATTAGACTAAGCAGTTGCCCCTACAGGCGTTAGCTTTTATTGTGTCCACCTACTTACCAGCCACATTCTAATTAAGTCTGGCAATTTTGGTTATCCTGACATCCCAGAGGATAAGCTGAATTGTAGGTACTCGATCGCTTGCCAAACCAACTATACCGATGATCACGAACCTGTTGATATGTGCGATCGCCTAGCCATTTCATTCCAGGCATTGCTCGATATGCCGAGACGAATACCTCTCCCATCGGCAACAGACGCCCAATTTCCTCCGCCGCCTCACTCCCTTGCCACCGACGTTCCGGGGACGCCCCATCAATGAGAATCATCCCCATTTCGCAGTCTTGGGGGGTAATACCAAAGGTTTCACAGGTGGCTTCATCCTGCATGGGAATGTAATCAAACTGCTGTCCTTGATCCAGATTTTCCAGAAGCTGCACTAACGTGACACAAAGATTGCAGTTGCCGTCGTAAATAACGTGATATTGCATCAAAGGGGTTAATCGCACTCCTTATGAGTTATCTTTATTTACTATACCTAATTTAATCTATTCCTATAGGAGGATAAAAAAAATAATTCATCGTGTTAACTTACTGGCATTTATATGTTCTATTTGATTAAATCCTGTAACCTAAGGGGATATTATTAAACTTAAGGGATTTGCGTAGAAGAAAGTCGGTCAATCAGTACAAATATTCTAAATCTAAAGAAATCACAGTATCAGTGTAAAAAAAATCACTAACCTAGTTTCGTTTATGTCTTTTGATGGATTCACAAAAAGCTTTTTTTCTGTAATCTAAAAGTAGATGGCGAGAGTTGAACTCTCAAACATAAAGATAAAGAAACAAGGAGACTATTCTATGAATCTCATCAAAATAGACAAATTTTACCCTAACTATAAAGAACAGATTTTCGGTGGCGATGACATTAAAGGATATGATGTCTACTCAGATCGAGAAGAGAAAATCGGTGAAGTTCATGATGCTCTTCTGGATGAAAATGGTCGTTTCCGGTATCTAGTCATTGATACAGGCTTCTGGATCTTTGGTAAAAATGTCTTGTTACCTGTAGGTTATGCCCGGATGGACTATGATCGTCATCGGGTTTATGTGATCGGTATGACCAAAGCGCAAGCTGAAAGCTTACCGGAATACCATGACAACATGAGCATCGACTACGACTACGAAGAACGAGTCCGCAACGTCTACCGACCCATGGCGACTAATCGCTCGACGGCATCAACATCGGCTCAAGCGACAACCTATAATCGCGACACCTACACTTATGATCATGAGCCTGAACTCTATGCCACTACTGAGCAGGATCATAAAAATCTCAAGCTGTATGAAGAGAAACTAATTGCCAACAAAGACCGTTACAAGAGCGGTGAAGTTGCTCTAGGTAAGCACGTAGAATCTGAAACAGCTCAGGTATCAGTTCCTGTAGAAAAAGAACGGGTTGTAATTGAGCGAAACAGTCCCTCTGAAGCCCGCGAAGTTCAACCGGGTAGTGCTGACTTCCACGACGGTGAAGTTGCTCGTGTGGAAGTTCATGAAGAAGCAGCGAATATCGATAAGAAAGCCTTTGTCCGGGAAGAAGTTGGTGTCAAGAAAGAAGTTGAGCGTGACACCGTAGATGCAAAAGAAACGGTTCGCCGCGAAGAATTAGAAGTTGATGTAGATGGCAATCCTGTCGTCAAGGGTCGTCGGTAGAATTCTGAAAGCGATTGAATTTCACCGATTGAACTAAATAAATTGGTGGATACGGGGGTGGGCATTGCCCACCCTACGTTTAGTAAGTTGGAGAAGTAAGCTATGATCCAAGAAGAACCTAAAAGCAGTTATACAAAGGGTAAAATAAAACAACTATTAGATCAATTTAGAGAAAAATTCACGTTCTTTACTATCGTGAATCAAAAAGGTAAAGTCTTAGGACGGGTTGAGGATTTCTGTGTCGAAAAAAATCATCGGCTTTATATGGTGATGTCTGCCCAATGGACAAACGCTGAATCTCCCTGGTTTCTCCTCAGTCGCCAGCACATTCAGACAATTGACCCAGACAATAGAATTGTAATTGTTGACCTATCACCAGCAGAACTTGAATACTTGCCTGTATATCAAAAAAGGGAAACCCCAACAGCAAAGCCTTCCGAGGACTTATCTCACTCGTCAGTAACCTCTACAAGTGTTGTTAATTCAGAAAAAGCTATGGATGCTGAAGAGAGAGTGAATAGTGATCTAGAACCGTCTGATCAGACGTCAGAGATAGTCGAAGAAGACATGATTCGCTTACTAGAAGAAAAGTTAGTCGTTAACCGCAGTAAGCAGAAAGTCGGGGAAGTTGTCGTTCGCAAAGAAATTGAAACTCGTGTAGTTGAAGTTCCTGTACGGCGGGAAAAATTAATTGTTGAACAAGTTGGTGAAGAACCGAAACAACTGGCAGAAATTGATTTAGGGAAAGGGAAAGTTACAGGTGTTCCCGATAGTGTAGAGACGAGTCTACCGACAACGACTACTGTCAACGGTGAATTTGTTTCGCCTAAAGCAGCCAGCGATCTTTTAGCCGCGATCGCGCTGCAAGATAATCACGGCTGTGTTAACGTGCGTGTAGAGCTAGTGGTGGACAATCCAGAGCTTCAGAAAACGTACCAACAAATGTTTGATCGCTGTCGTGGCAGTAAATAGAAAGCAGGAATTGTACCGACATAACCGTGGAACGTCTGGGAGATGGGGAAGATAAGGGAGCAAATGACAAATGACAAATGACGAATGACAAATGACGAATGACAAATGACAAATGACGAATGACAAATGACAAATGACAAATGACTAACTTTTATTGTGCCTACCTACTTATTAGATGACCCACTAAACCAAAATGGTCAGATGGGAAAACATTAGGACAATCAGGGAAAATAGGTTCTAATCCCAGGCGTTCAATGGATTCTGGCTGCCAACTTTGCGAATCAGAACGGAGTAAGATGCGGTCAAAGCGGACTTTTTTATGTTTTTGTTTTTGCTGTAACCGCATGATATTAATATCCGTATCTTCTGTATAACCTGGTTCATCCTCTCTAAGAACTGCCCACAGATCTTGATAGCGAGGGTCAAGATTACGGTTTTCCTCTTCCCAAGAGGAACAAAAATTAAAGTCTCCCATTAGTACCGCATGATCGGCATTTTCCAATAGGGGAAAGATATCAGCAAGCTGTATGGCGCGGATGGATGCAAATTTCTTCTTGCTTTCTAAATGAACCGTAGCAATATTAAAATTTTGTCCATTAAGCCGCAATTCAGCACAGAGAAATTTGCGACTCATTTGGCTAATCAGATCGCAGAAAAATAACCGATGAATGGGAAACTTAGACAGCAGGAGAACGCCATAAGGATTCACCGTTTCTCCGGTGGTGTCGGAACTATAGTAATTCTTTCTAACCCAGTCTTGTTCTAAAATTAGTTTAAGAGAGGTTGGCGTAACCTCTTGCAACGCGATCGCGTCAGCATCACAGTCTTGAATAAGCTTCAGTATAGCCTCGTGGCGTTGTTGGCGATGATAGTCGGAAAACCAGATATTATAGGTGACCAGTGTTAGTTCACTGATATTTGTGTCACTGACAACATCGGTTGATTGAGTCCAAGCTTGTTTTTCGGGATTAAACCTCTGAGGATTGAGTTCTTGTAGGTCTGGAGGAATCGGAGGCTTGGTCATAAACTGTTTTCTAGTTAATTACTATTAAGTTTAAGAGTAAGGATTTCCTTTCGTCAATAAACAGGGATTGCTGCTGATAACCGCAAAAAAAGCCACCCTATTTGCCGGATAAATGATCAACCCGGATCACTTTTTTCCAGATTTCTGCTAGTCTTGGTGTCTTCGGTTACAATGGTCGCGGTAAATCTGTAGGAAAATAGGTGTTCAAAACACGACCAGGCAAAACTCTGTCTGTGGATAAGACAAATTCATGAAACCCCGAATCATCGTTTGTGGCTTGGGTCGCACTGGCTATCAAATTTTCTCATTATTAAAGCAACAGGGAGCCTCTGTTGTCGGAATTAGCGATCACCTGGTTCCGGGTAACTGCCAGGATCTGATTATCGGCGATTTTCGCGCAGCCGCCACCCTACTCGCCGCTGGAATTCAGGAGGCGCAAACCCTAGTCATCACCTCTAGCGATGATGCCTTGAATCTGGCTATTCTCACCCAAGCCCGAGTCCTTAATCCTCGGATTCGGATTATTAGTCGGCTATTTAACAACAGCTTAGGCGATCGCTTGGATCAGATTTTGCCCAATCATGTCAGTCTCAGTGTCGCCGCATTAGCCGCCCCGGTGTTTGCCTTTGCTGCGATGGGGAATCAAGCGATTGGGCAACTGCGACTATTCAATCAAACGTGGCCCATTCACGAAGAATACATCCATGACTCTCATCCCTGGAATGGACGTCAGTTGAGTGAGTTGTGGGACGATCGATCGCGGATGTTGATCTACTATCAACCCTGGAAAGGGCAGGTGAGTTTAGTGTCTGCCGTTGTGCAAGAACAAACATTACAACCGGGCGATCGCTTGATTGTTGGCACTCAACCCAATGTCCGCAGCCGTCGAGGGTTGTGGCTACGCCGACTGTTCAAGATTCTCACGAACCTGAAACAGTTTCAGCACCATGGTCAACCCATTCTCGCCGGAACTCTTGCCCTACTACTGACCATTTTTATCGCTACACTCACCTATGTTAGTGTGCAGTTGAATACCTCAATTGTGGACGCCCTCTATTTTTCCGTGGGTATGATTACCGGGGCGGGGGGAAAAGAAGAAGTGGCAGAATTAGCTCCCGACAGTATCAAAGTTTTTACGGCGGTGATGATGTTAGTTGGGGCGGGTGTAATTGGGATTTGTTACGCCCTACTCAACGATTTTATTTTAGGTACTCGTTTTAGTCAATTTTTAGATGCTGCCCGTGTTCCCAGTCGCCATCATTATATTGTTTGTGGCTTGGGGGGTATTGGTGTCCAGATCATGAATCAACTGCATAGTCATGGCTATGACGTGGTTGTCATTGAACCCGATACCCACAATCGATTTCTTGGTGTTGCCCGTTCCTTGGGAGTCCCGGTGATTATCGGTGATGCAAGTTTGGCAACTAATTTAAAAGCGGCGAATATCCATACAGCGGAAGCCTTATTAGCGGTAACCAGTAGCGACATGACCAATGTCGAAATTAGTTTAAGTGCCAAAGCCTTAACCCCCAATTTACCCATCGTGGTGCGAAATCATGACCCTCAATTTGCCCGAGGGGTGCAGCAAGTGTTTAATTTTGAAGTGGTACTCAGCCCCACAGAATTAGCCACACCTGCTTTTGCCGCCGCCGCCTTAGGGGGGCGTATTTTAGGCAATGGTATGACCGGGAATACTCTTTGGGTAGCGTTAGCAACAACGATTACGCTAAAGCATCCATTCTGTGGACAGAGGGTGAGAGATTTAACCCTGGATATTGAGTTTGTTCCTCTATACATTGAAACCCGACATCAAAAGCTTCATGGTCGAGATTTATTGGAAACAGCGTTAGCGGCAGGTGATGTTTTATACTTGACCATGCCCGCGTCACAATTAGAACAGTTGTGGCGAGTCACCCCCTCTCAGTTATTGGCGAGTTGAATCTGGGGAAGGTGGAATTTTGACCCTTCACTGTGGAAAGAGGGTATGGCGCTTGTGTAGGGGCGGGTTTTACTATTATCGTTTCTTATCTGACAACAGATGTGACTAAACCCGCCCCAGCCGATGTGTATAGGCAGGTTTATGGATTTTTCTATAAGCTATTGATCAGGCAGAAAAGCCTCCTGAATCTAAGGCTAAAGCCCTGACTACGAACTTATGAACCCAGCTCATGCATCCATTTAGGTGTACCATACCACTCCACAAGCGCCATAGCGTCAGCGTACTAATTCTTTAGATAGAGAGATAGATAAATCAAAATCCTATTTTAGGAAGAGGGAAATTCTCTCCTAGTTTTTTAAGATTGGTTGTAACGTCGAAATTAAGAATGTAATTATGCCACAAGAAGACATAACATCTAAAGGTAAACAAACTACAACGGCTGCGGGAGCTAGAACAACAGGTATGGAGTCTAAAGATCCCCAAGCCGAAGAGCAAGCTTCTAAGAAAGATCCAGCAACCATTCCGGAAGCCCAAGGTGAAAACAAGCGTGTAGAAGGCGATCCGAACCAAGGAACCGACTCTCGTTAATAGTTTTCCGGATTGGCTAGATTTGGAAACAGCCTAAACGAATAAAACTGGTAGAGACGTAGCTGGCTACGTCTCTATAATTTGTTGGGTGTCTTAACCACCCGACTGGTGTGACACAGCTAAAATGAATGGCACTGAAAATTTGCAGTTTGAGATCGGCAAAACTCTTGATATACCGTAGTGGCTTGGCAAGGTTAAAACAGTGGTCAAGTATTTTCAAGGAACCCTTATGAGAGTAGCGATCCAGAAAAATTTTACCCACAACTTTAAGCTTGCCAGCCTAGTAGGGTGGGCATTGCCCACCAGCATCATCTGAGCGTGGCATTCCAGCTCAAATGGTGGAATAGATTGTAGGTTGGGTTGACGCCAGGAAACCCAACAGAATCTAGGGCTAAGGTTTTGTTACTACGAAGAAACCCAACCTAATCTACCAAATTAGGGCTGGCTGCACAAGTCCAAAACTCTTAGCTATCAAGGCTTTGAGTAGCATAGAAATTGGCTCATCTTTAAGGAAATAGGGTCAAACCTTTTCATACCCTTGCACCGCTATTAGGGAAAATGTATCATTGCTTCCCCTGCTTCCCCTGCTCCCCCTACCCTCACAAGGGTAGGTTTTTTAAGATGGGGGTTTAGGCAAGACAAGGAAGACAGGTAGACCAGTAGACAAGGAAGAGTGAGAACGAAAAATAGGGCGTTTCGGCTTTTAGAAGTTAGTTTGACCGAACCGAATTCTGTACG
>NZ_JAVJQN010000244.1:0-9964 GCF_040218245.1 Coleofasciculus sp. E1-EBD-02
ACAAGAAAAGGGTTTTGTGGACAGGTTCTTATTTTGTCTCTAGCTGCGGTGGCGTTACAATAGAAAGGCTTAAGGTCTACATCCAAGAGCAAGAATGTCCTGATTCATCCCATCGCGCTCAAGCGAGGGTCTTCTCAGGACGGGAAGGATAAAAGTTTATGCCGATTCTGGTTTAGGTAGAGATGACGGATGCAGCAACAGTTCGGCTGTCGAGCGTTTCTCTACCATTTCCCGCGTAATCGTACAGCGAGTCACATCCTTGCGCGAGGGTAACTCGTACATCACCTCTAGCATCAACTCTTCCACAATACCCCGCAGCGCTCGCGCTCCCGTTTTCCGCCGATAGGCTTCTTGGGCAATGGCTCGCAGCGAGTCTTCGGTAAACCCAAGCTGCACATTGTCCATCTTCAACAATTTCTGATATTGCTTCACTAAAGCATTGCGCGGCTGGGTCAAAATCGCGATCAGAGCTTCTTCATCCAAGGGATCAACCACCGCCGCGATGGGGATACGACCGATAAATTCCGGAATCATCCCGAACTTCACCAAGTCATCGGGTTCTAAATGTCGCAGTAAATCCGCCGCCCGTTTTTCTTTGGACTGACCTTCTCCCGGCTGAATAAAGCCGATTGAGCGCTTACCAAAACGCTGTTCAATCACCTTCTCTAAACCGACAAAGGCACCACCACAAATGAATAATATATTACCTGTATCAATCTGAATGCAGTCTTGATAGGGATGCTTGCGTCCGCCCTGAGGTGGCACATTGGCAACGGTTCCCTCAAGCATCTTCAGTAACGCTTGCTGAACCCCTTCCCCAGAAACATCTCGCGTAATCGAAGGGTTTTCGCTCTTGCGGGCAATTTTATCAATTTCATCGATATAAATAATTCCCCGTTGCGCTTCTTCAACATCCAAATCTGCTACCTGCAACAGCCGCAGTAAGATGTTCTCAACATCTTCACCCACATAACCCGCTTCCGTCAGCGTTGTCGCATCAGCAACGGCAAAGGGGACATCGAGTACAGCCGCTAAGGTTTGCGCCAGTAAGGTTTTACCACAACCCGTGGGTCCCAAGAGCAAAATATTAGACTTTTGCAGTTCCACCGGATCATCTGCCCCAGCTTTGCCCTTTGCCTTGGCTTCAAGAAAACTTAGGCGCTTATAGTGGTTATAAACAGCCACGGATAGGACTTTTTTCGCATCGTCCTGACCGATGACATGTTCGTCAAGATAGTTTTTCAGTTCCCGAGGTTTAGGAATCTGATTCAGTGACAAACCGGATGCCCGAGTGCGACGTTTTTGTGGGGGTTCCGAGCGGGGGACTTGCTGGGGAGCCGGAGCGCTGGAATCAAGCAACTCCTCATCTAAAATTTCGTTACATAAATCTACACATTCGTCGCAAATGTAGACTCCCGGTCCCGCAATTAGCTTGCGAACCTGCTCTTGAGACTTGCCACAAAATGAACATTTTAGATGGGAGTCGTATTTAGACATAAGGAGCCTCTTACTTAATAGAAGTGACGGTGGCTTCGCTCTTGAGATTTTCTCGCGAGATAACTTGGTCTACTAAACCATACTCTTTGGCTTCCGCTGCTGACAGAAAAAAGTCGCGCTCAGTATCCGTGGCGATTCTTTCATAAGGTTGACCCGTATGATACGCCATTAGCTCATTGAGCTGATTCTTATGATATAAAATTTCCTTGGCTTGGATTTCGATGTCAACGGCTTGTCCCTGGGCACCGCCTAGGGGTTGACTCATCATAATCCGGGCATTGGGCAGGGACATGCGTTTTCCAGGGGTTCCCCCGGTTAGTAGAATCACGCCCATATCCGTCGCCGCACCAAAACAGATGGTGACAATATCGGGGCGAATCTGTTGCATCGTGTCGTAGATCGCCATTCCCGCAATCACTCCCCCAAGTCCGAGAATGGGACCACCGGGGGAGTGAATGTAAAGCTGGATATCCTTGGTTGGATCTTCGGCTTCTAAATACAAAAGCTGGGCAATGATCGAGTCAGCCACTACATCATTGATTCTTGTTCCCAGAAACACAATCCGCTCCCGCAGCAGCCGCGAGTAGATATCAAACGCCCGTTCCCCGACGCCAGACTGTTCAACCACCATCGGGACGATGTTGCTTGAATTTGAATGACTATTTGTACTAACAGAGTAAATTTCCGGGGAACTCCAGCTTGTAAATGAGTAATCAGGGAACTGGGATTGCAGCATAGAACAAGGATTAAAGTATTTGTGTCAACAAGTGAATGGTTTTCCCGGCAGGTTTGAACACAGATGTTCTCCGGAAGCCTTGGGCGGGAGTTACCCACGTTAACTTCTAGTTACCATTATGCCTTAGCAACATCAATAAGTGCTGAAGATGGCGATTAAATCTTTTGCCCAAGACTGATCGCTCCGGCTTGTTCTGGGTTAACTCCCCAACCCCCACGTTTATTCGTTCGCTGCCGTTTGCTCAGAAGCATCAGGGGTGGGTGATGGTTCCTCGCTTTCCTGATCAGCCGTGGCTTCAGGTTGAGCGGTGGTCTCTTCACTTGCCTCAGAGCCAGTTTCCGGTGTATCCGTTGTTTCTTCGGTCTCTAGTGAGCCTTCCGGAACCAGTTCAATGGTAGCGTGTTCTTCCAACCATTGAATCGCTTTCTCTTTAAGCAAATCCGACTTGACGAACTCCCGCAAGCGTTGTGGATCGACATCTTGTCCTGCCAATTGTTTCATCACTTCCTGACATTTGGCATCCATCTGTTCATCATCCACGGTCAGGGATTCCCGTTTCGCCAGTTCTTCAAGAGCAAGGGATTGGCGCAGGCGGGCGATCGCATCAGGGCGGGAACGCTGACGCAGTTGGGGCATCATTTCCGCTGTGAACACTTTCTGCAGATCCATCCCATAGTTTTCCATCTGGATCGCCGTCTGGGTTAATATCGTTTGAATTTCCTGCCCAATCAGGGTTTCGGGTAGGTCAATCTCAACTTGTGCCACCAGCGCTTCGATCAGAGCGTTTTCCTTATTCGTTTTGGTTTCTTGCTCAGCTTTTTCAGCAAATTGTTTTGCCAAGGATTCGCGCAATTCGCTGATGGTTTCCTCTTCGCTAATGTCTTGGGCGAAGTCGTCGTCGAGTTCCGGTAACTCTTTTTCCTTGAGTTCTTTGAGGGTAAGGGTAAAGACAGCACTCTGGTTGGCTAAATCCTCTCGTGGATAATCCTCCGGAAATGTCACCGACACCTCTTTGGTTTCCCCCGGTGTCATGCCCACAATTCCCTGAACAATGTCAGCCAGAAATCGTCCTTCTTCGAGTTCTAGCTGAAAGTCAGTCGCCTCACCGCCAGAAATATCAACGGCTTCCTCTCCCTCAGGTGTCAAACGACCTTTATAATCCACAACTGTCACATCACCCATTTGAGCAGGGCGGGATTCGACGGGAATCAGCGTGGCGTGCTGAACCTGGCGTTCTGCTAAAAAATTATCCACCGCGTCAGGATCGGGTTTTACTTCTTCAGCTTGAACACTGAGATTCCCGTAGTCTCCCAAATTTATGTCTGGCGGCACATCCACCGATGCCGAGAATGTTAACGGTTGTCCCGGCTGGAACTGACTCAGTAGTTCTTCAAAGGTGGAAACTAGCTGGTAGTTGCCCAGTGCCTCAATGGTTTCTTGGCTCAGGGCGTCCCGTAAACTATTTTGTACCAAATCTTCCAGCGCCGCTTCTTTGATCCGTCCAGGACCCAGACGCTGGAGCAAAATTTGACGCGGTACCTTTCCCTTGCGAAACCCAGGAATGTTGGCAGAGCGGGCAAGATTTTGCACGACCTTCTCGTAGACCTTCTTGGTCGTTTCGGCAGGAATTTCAATTTCCAGACCGAGTTGGCTCTTGGGGAGTTTTTCCTGAGTAACTTTCATTGACGCTTATTTTGGAGACAACTGAATTTTAGCTCTTTCGGGGGGATGCATCACGCTCACTCAACAGTAGAGCGTGAGATCAACAGCTTTGTGATCATCGAGTTCTTTTAGAGGGTAATCCAAACACCTCATGATATGCTAGTCTGACAACGAGTTATTTTGAGTTCTAGTCATTGTTTCAGGGTATAAAAGAGACATAGATTGAGTCGGTCGGGCGGGGTTTCCGTATCTGATGATAGTACATTCAGAACGTTTACAGCAGCGAATCTACCCCTAAACCAGCTAGGCTAGGCAAAAGGTTTCCACTGTCGAAGCCAGGAGAACTTGGACTGCCTGTTCCAGCAGACGTAGCCAGCTACGTCTAGAAGCCAGGATATGAATTGAGCTGCCTACTCATCAACTCCGAACGAGAACTGTTATCGTTAATTTGTCCCGTTAAGGGCAAGCCAACGGTAATATCTCAGTCAATTGGCGCAAACCTAGGATCGTCGTGTTATCACAAGACAAGAATTGCATTTGTTCAAATCTTATGGGTTTTGTCAGAATATAGATTACATATTTCCCTTAAATAATGTTTTAAGCTTAAGAAAAATTAATTGTTTTTTTGGCGACGTTAAGTCACTGTCCACAGAATCGATGTGTTAAAAAATTGGAGGTAGATCGTTTGTCTAGTCAAGTTCGCGTTGCTATACTGGGCGCAACGGGTGCAGTCGGCGCCGAGTTACTGGAATTATTAGAAAGCCGTAACTTTCCCCTTACCCATTTAAAGCTTTTAGCCTCACCCCGTTCGGCGGGACGGACTCTCCAGTTTCGAGGCGAATCCCTACCGGTGGAAGCCGTGGGGGAGGATTCGTTTAAAGAGGTGGATTTGGTTTTAGCCTCGGCTGGGGGGTCAACATCCAAAGCTTGGGCATCTAAAGCCGTTGAGCAGGGAGCTGTGGTGGTTGACAATTCCAGCGCTTTTCGCATGAATTCTGACGTCCCCCTGGTTATTCCCGAGGTCAATCCGGAAGCGGCGGCGAAGCATAAAGGGATTATCGCCAATCCCAACTGCACGACGATATTAATGGCAGTAGCCGTTTGGCCCCTGCATCAGGTGCAACCTATCCAACGGATTGTCGTGGCTACCTATCAATCAGCTAGCGGTGCAGGTAGACGGGCGATGGAAGAACTCAAAGCCCAAGCTCAAGCCATTTTGCAGGAGCAAACGCCACCAACGGAAAGCTTTCCCTACCCCTTGGCATTTAACCTGTTTCCACACAATTCTCCCTTGAATGATCAGGGATATTGTGAGGAAGAGATGAAAATGGTCAATGAAACCCGTAAGATTTTCAACGATCCCCAGATCCGCATCAGCGCAACTTGTGTTCGAGTTCCTGTGCTGCGAGCTCACTCAGAAGCGATTAATCTAGAGTTTGCTCAACCCATGTCTGTCGCCACAGCCAAGGATCTACTGGCTAATGCGCCGGGAGTGCAACTGGTGGAAGATTGGCAGGCAAATTATTTTCCGATGCCGATAGATGCTACGGGTAAGGACGATGTACTGGTGGGGCGAATTCGACAAGACTTGTCTCATCCCGGTGGATTAGAGATTTGGTTGAGTGGTGACCAAATTCGCAAAGGGGCAGCTTTGAATGCGGTACAAATTGCCGAGTTGTTGGTGGAACGAAATTGGTTAAAGCCAGCAACAGCAATGATGGCTTATTAATTTGTCATTGGTCTTATGTCCTTTGTTCTATCCTGTGGCAAAGCTGTTGTGTGTCTATTGTCGTTAGTTCAGAGTTGATTTTAGCTCTATCCCTAATGACTAATAACCAATGACCAATGACCAATGACTAACGACCAAAGAGGAGTGAAATAAGGGTGGTCAATTTTGGACGTGTATTAACGGCAATGATTACGCCGTTTAAAGAAGACGGCAGTGTGAATTATCAGGTTGCTGAGAAATTAGCGGCTCATTTAGTGGAACAGGGTACCGATACCGTCGTCGTCTGTGGTACGACGGGTGAATCACCGACACTGACATGGGATGAAGAGTCTCAGTTATTTCAGGTGGTGCAAAAAGCGGTGGCGGGAAAAGCCAAGGTAATTGCTGGCACAGGGTCAAATTCTACCCAAGAAGCGATCGCAGCCACCCAAAAAGTCGCTAAACTAGGGGTAGATGGTTCATTACAAGTTGTTCCCTATTACAATAAACCCCCACAAGAGGGACTCTATAATCATTTCCAGGCAATTGCTAAATCCAGCCCTGACTTGCCTGTGATGCTCTACAATGTACCAACGCGCACGGGTCAAAACCTCCAACCGGAAACTGTTGCCCGTTTAGCGGAAATTCCCAATATTGTAGCGATTAAAGAGGCGAGTGGTAGCTTCGAGCAAGGCAGTCAAGTACGGCGTCTGACGCCACCGGATTTTGCCATTTACTCAGGAGAAGATTCCTTTACCTTAGCCTTATTAGCACTAGGGGCAAGTGGAGTCGTCAGTGTTTCCTCCCATCTCGTTGGTCTAGAACTCCGGCAGATGATCCAGGCTTTCCAAGCGGGTCAAACTGACCTAGCCAGAGATATTCACTTAAAGCTTTTTCCGTTATTTAAAGTCTTGTTTTGTACTGCCAATCCTATTCCACTCAAAGCCGCATTAAAACTTCAAGGATGGGACGTCGGTTCACCGCGTCCACCCTTGAGTGAGCTGCCGATGGAATTGGAACAACAAGTCAAGACGGTTCTCCAAGACCTTTCTTTACTTTAAATTGCCATTAATGTTGTTGATGTAGATGTATAGGAGAGTTAAATTTCCCGTAAAATAAATACAGCGAAACATTTATCTATGAACTACTCTTGATTTTTGGGCTAAAGTAGCCTATTATCTGCTCCTTGCCCATTGAGGTGCTAGAGAGATAATTTATCGAAAATTCCCTAGTTTTTATCGATAAACTCTAGAAACCAGCTCGGTTTTTTAATAAAACTTGTGAGTCAAGTTGAATTAATGACAGCAGGCATTGAGCCAAGGATACCATTTTGAATGGTAACTTCGTGGTCTTTGTTGTCTGGATTTTTATAGCCGTTCTCAATGATGGATCACATATTATGTTTTTTCTTTTCGATAGGTTCACTTATATAGCAGTACGCACTCTAGTGAGGACAAATGAAGAAAAGTTTAAATCGCTCAAGCTCTTGTAAGGTAAGCTTTTTTGTTCACTATTACCCATGACACACCGAGCGAAGCCGAGGTGTTGCCTATTGCCTAGCGCGTAGCGCTATAACTCAAATAAAAAAAGCTACCATTTCTGACAAAGTTGAGTTAGTCTAGATTAAATAAGACAAGTTTATTGCCAAAATTTTATTTCCTAAGAAATGGCAATTTTCAATTCAGGTTTAACGTTGTAATTAATGAGTAATAGAACTCTCAAAGGAGGCAAATTGACTAGCAAAAAATCTTCACCCGCTCTAAAAATTATTCCCTTAGGTGGGCTGCATGAAATTGGCAAAAATACCTGCATTTTCGAGTTCAATGACGAAATCATCCTTTTGGATGCAGGATTAGGATTTCCCAATGATGAAATGCACGGGGTTAATATCGTTCTACCCGATATGACCTATTTGCGAGAAAATCGCCATAAAATCAAGGGCATGATTGTCACCCATGGTCACGAAGATCATATTGGTGGACTTCCCTATCACTTGAAGCAATTTGATATTCCCGTCATTCACGGACCTAGACTGGCGATGGCGCTGCTGAAAGGCAAACTGGAGGAAGCTGGAGTTAGCGATCGCACCAAGTTAAATTCCGTGAGTCCTCGCGACATGGTGCGGATTGGCTCATCCTTTATGGTCGAATATATTCGCAACACTCACTCCATTGCCGATAGTTTTACCGTTGCGATTCACACCCCCATTGGCGTCGTTGTCCACACCGGAGACTTCAAAGTCGATCATACCCCGGTCGATGGTGAATACTTTGATTTTCAACGATTAGCCGAACACGGGGAAAAAGGTGTCCTTTGTCTCCTCAGCGATTCCACCAACGCCGAAGTTCCCGGACACACTCCATCTGAAGCGTCTGTTTATCCCAATCTGGATCGTATTTTCTCCCAAGCACCGGGACGAATACTGGTCACCACATTCGCCTCATCAGTTCATCGAGTGCAACTGATCTTAGATCTGGCACAAAAACAAAACCGAGTGGTGTCTGTTGTCGGGCGTTCCATGCTCAATGTGATTGCCCAAGCTCGTAATCTGGGGTATATCAAGTGTCCTGATAGCTTATTCGAGCCACTCCACGCCGCGAATAGTTTACCCCCAGAAAAAGTATTAATTCTCACCACTGGATCTCAAGGTGAACCCTTGGCTGCTCTCACCCGTATTTCCAAAGGGGAACACCGGAAACTGAAAATTCAAGAGGGTGACACAGTAGTCTTCTCCGCGAATCCCATTCCCGGAAATACGATCGCGGTTGTCAATACCATCGATCGCCTAATGATGCAAGGGGCAAACGTGATCTATGGACGCCATCAAGGAATTCACGTTTCCGGTCATGGCGCTCAAGAAGATCATAAACTAATGCTCGCCTTAACCCGACCCAAATTTTTCATGCCTGTTCACGGGGAACATCGGATGCTGATCCAACATGGCAAAATGGCGCAAAAGATGGGTATCCCGGCAGAAAATATCGTGATTACCAATAACGGAGATGTGGTGGAATTAACCGAAGATAGCATTAGTGTTGTCGGTCAAGTCCCCTCCGGTATTGAGTTAGTCGATCGCTCCGGTATCGTGCATCATGAAGTCCTCAAAGAACGTCAGCAGCTTGCAGGAGATGGGGTAGTGACTGTCGCCACCGCCGTAAGTTGGGAGGGTAAACTCCTCGCCCAACCGGAAATTCACCTGCGGGGTGTCGTGGCTAGTGTGGAGAAATCCTTGCTTCAACAATTAGTGATTAAGCGGATTGAGCGGACATTGAGTGAGCAGTGGACCGACTTTGCCAAGTCATTGGATGGCAAAAAACAACCAGAAGTTGACTGGACAGGATTGCAACAGAAAATTGAGGGGGATTTAGAACGGTTAACTCGTCGCGAACTGCAAAGTCGTCCTCTCGTAGTATTCTTACTACAAACTCCAGAGGAACCCCAAGTGAAACGGGTAGGACGTCGTCGCCAGCGTACAGCGGCTAAAGCGGCTTCTTAGATTATTTTCGGCTGTAGAGACGTAGCATGCTACGTCTCTACTCTTGCTAAGTTTTCAGAATTTGCAAATATCTGGGGGACTGACTGGGCAAGTTGGTTGTGCATTAGCGGAGCTATCCAAAGAAATCTCATTGCCTTCAAGAAAAAGCATCGTCAGATTTGTGAGTTCTGATAGAGGATTGATATCAGTAATTTGGTTGTAATCTAGGTAAAGCACCTCCAAGTTAGTGAGTCTGGCTAGAGAATTGATATCGGTTATTTGATTGTTAATAAGTTGAAGCAAATTTAGATTCATCGTATACCTCGTGAGACTCCGGGTTCAGCAAAGCAACCCGGAGAGGGATAGAGGTCAAATCGACCCTTTCAATAAGGGGAGATTTGACAATCCAGTTGCAGGCGCGACAATTAATCCCGTGCTTCGCTGCAACAACCGGACTTTCTTGGCAGTAAACTGCCCAAGTCTTTTCCAGCTAGCATCGCTAACTGAAACCTGCTTCTCAGTGTCTCCAGAACACCAACCGATGTAAGCCTTTCCAGCTTTTTCGGCTAAAACCTTATCACCTTTTCTGAACCCATGACGGGTAACTGTGCCACCGTATTTGCGCCGCTTATTACCCTTGGATGGAACACAAAGATGTAACTGCCTGCGGCTAACGGGTGGTCTACGGATTACTGCAAATGGCGCAGGTGTGATCTGAACGTTACCGCACCAACCGCCGTGTTTAGTATTATCCGAATGCCATTCTCGCCACTGGGTAAACTCAAACGCCGCTAATGTTACTCCATCAACGGCATGTGTGGCTGGTGTCTGATCAGCTTTGTTTCTCTTGTCCTTGGCTAACCCCAACCACTGTCTAAGCTGGCTG